>JAUQWR010000395.1 GCA_030835065.1 Candidatus Kapaibacterium sp. | reverse complement strand
TATCTCTCCGCAATTCATACATTTTAATCTTTGAGTCTTATTTGCATTTGCACCATAGAATAAAGAACTAAGCAAATTACTAATACTAAACATTTGCTTCATGCGATCAGAACCGCATTTAGGGCATTTTCTAACTTCATCACTAATATTCGAATTGCCTCCAGTAATTATATCTCTAGCTTGCTCAAAATCATCAGAAGAAACCATAATTCTATAGTCTATTCCAGACGAATAAGTAATTTGATAAATATTACTCATATTTTCGTCTGCAATAAAGCATTGAATATCAGCCTCTTCGAGCATATCTTTAATTTTGTATGCTTCAATCATATCTGGAGTTCTAAAAGCTATAATATCCATAATTACTCCGAAGAATTTTTTTGTTTTTGATATGTTAAAATAGCAAAGAAAAAGGATAAAAAAAAACTGCCATCTTCAAAAGAGAAAATGGCAGTCTTAAAATTAATCAAAGAAAATTATTCTTCGCTAGGTTTATCTTCTTTAGCAACGTATGGTTTATCATTATCATAAGTTGGGAAGATATCGGAAGTATCTTCTTCGCCTGGTTTATAAACAGGAATTTCGTCTGGTGAAACATCGCCTGATGCATATTTTTCTGCATTAGGAACAGGATGAGCACCATTATAAGCATCGATAGTACCTTGGTCTTTAGTTCTCAAGCATTCAACAACTGAAAGAACAATTTTCTTTGCTTCTTTGTCGAATTCAACAACTTTAAGAGGCAAAACATCGCCAATCTTAAAGAATTCGCTGATATTCTTTACAGGAGCAAAAGACAATTGAGAAACAGGAACAAAACCGTCAACTGCATCAGGCAATTCTACGATAACGCCTTTTTCGATAATTCTTTCGATTTTTGCTTCAGTTTCTGAACCAACTTTATATTTATCTTCGAATACATCCCAAGGATTGTCATTAATTTGTTTATGACCCAAGGCAATTCTTCTTTGTTCAGGATCAATGCTCAAAACGATAACGTCTAATTCGTCGCCTTTTTTAACAAATTCTCCTGGGTGACGAATCTTCTTAGTCCAAGACAAGTCGCTAATATGAACCAAACCATCAACGCCTGGTTCTAATTCAACGAATACGCCAAAGTTTGTAAGATTGCGAACGATACCTTTGTGCTTAGAATCAACAGGATATTTCTTCATTAAATCTTCCCATGGGTCTGGTTCTAATTGTTTCATACCCAAAGCAAGTTTCTTTTCGTCTTTATCAATATTAAGCACGATAGCTTCGACAACTTGCCCCATAGAAACAATTTGTGAAGGATGCTTAACATGTTGAGTCCAGCTCATTTCGCTAATGTGGATCAAGCCTTCGATGCCTTTTTCGATTTCGATAAATGCACCGTAGTCAGTCAAGCTGACAACTTTACCACTAACTTTAGTACCTTTTTCATATTTTTCGCCGATAGTATCCCATGGATGAGGAGTAAGTTGTTTCATACCCAAAGAGATACGTTTCTTATCTTCATCAAAATCAAGAACAACAACTTTAACTGTTTGGTCAAGCTGAACGATTTCTGATGGATGAGTAACACGGCCCCAAGACAAGTCTGTGATATGAACAAGACCATCGACACCGCCAAGATCGACGAATACGCCAAAGTCTGAAATAGCTTTGACTGTACCTTCGAGTACAAGACCTTTTTCGAGTTTGCCCATAATAG
>JAUQWR010000394.1 GCA_030835065.1 Candidatus Kapaibacterium sp. | reverse complement strand
ATAGATGGAAACCTTTATATTTTGCTGTGAAAGGCGATACAGTTAATAAATATGCTTGGGAACGCCCAATTTCTACTCAGCAGACTGCTTTCTCTTTTGTCGCTCAAATGCGTGATAATATGCCTAGAGAAATCGGTGGTTGCTTCTGGTATGGTGTAGATGATACATATTCTACTGTTTACATTCCTATTTATACTTCTATTGCTCATGCTCCTGATTGCTTCGCTCATGGTAGTATTGCACAATTGGACTTGAATTCCGGTTTTTGGGTGTTCAACTTGGTTTCTAACCTTGCATATACTCGCTATAATGTGATTATTAAAGATGTCCAGGAACTTCAATCTAAACTCGAAAATAAGTTTTTGGCTCTGCAGCCTAGTATTGAAAAAACAGCATTGGAACTATACAAAACTGATAAAAATTTAGCAGTGGAATTCCTTTCTGATTATTCATTGAACCAATCCGAAATGGTTGTTCGTCAATGGCGCGATTTGTGGGAACGTCTGGTTGTTACATATAATGATGGTTACAAAAACAACGTTTTGAAAGATAATGGACGCCATCCTGCAAGCTTGCCCTACGACAACGAGTTTTTGTTGAGATCATTAAAAGCTCGTCCGGGCTATCATGATATCAAATGGAGAAAAAAATAAATTTTACTTAGATTTTCTTGTTAAGAATATTTTAAAATTGCTAAGCCGGTAAATTAATTTTTATCGGCTTTGTTTTTTTTTAATAATTATGCTATTTAAAATGAAAAAACCAGCAAAATGAAAAATTACATAATTCTTTATTATTCATATAGTAAAATATATAAATAAACTAAAAAAATATTTTGCAAATGAATTATTTATTTGTAAATTTGGTTTGTGAAATGAATTTTTAGATTGTGTATTCTTTGAAATATTTTGTTTTGTTGTGAAAGTCATAATGATTGCTTTAGCCGGAAAAATGATATATTATCCTTTTAAATGAATGTAGTTAGAGTCTAATTGATTATCATGTGTTTTAAAATGATGTGAAATGCGTATTTGCATTTTCACAATTTATTCAATAATAACTTTTGTTGTACTATTGATGGAGTTTATATCGGAAGTGTTTTATTCAATATTATTTTGAGAAATGACTGCCGATTACTTACATATATAAATTCAAATGTATTAAATTGCATGCTCGAGAGCGATATTGCGAGTGATAATTTCAGCATATCAATATACAGTATGAATGGTGAACTGCTATTGAAAGACAAAAGAAAAGTTGAAAGAGGAATTAATGATTTTTCGATAGATTTGAATCAACTTCTATCAGGTGTATATTTGATACAAGCAGAAATTGACGGAATATGCAGCAAAGTAGATAAATTAATTATTTTAAAATAAAAGGAAATTAAACAATGAAATACCTGTCATATATCTTGCTTCTAATTTTTATGCCAATGTCATTATTCTCACAGAATATATGGGAAATGACAAATGGTACAATTGATGATATACCAATAAATATGGATATTATTGATACAAACCATATAAATATATTTACAAAAAATGATGTGGAAGACAACAAAATAAGAATAATGAATTCCACAGATCAAGGCAAGACTTGGAGCTGGATATATGAAGGGTTATATTATGAATATCCGAATTTTGAATATCCAAACAAGCTTGAATGCATTGATAGTAATCATCTTTTTATGGGATTTAAAGCAGGTTACATGTATTATAGTAGAGATGCTGCCAAAACGATAGATACAATAAATATAGAATCTTTAATATCTTATGAAGATTTTGCGATGTATGATACAAGTATCGGAAGCATTACAAACGCATATATAGTCAAAGATACTTCATATTTACTAATAACAAAAGATAAATGGAAGACATATATTAAATTCTTTAAACAAGATGATTCAACTAGATTAAGTTATTCATTACCCTACTTCAAAAATGATAGTATTTTCTGTTGCAATGTAAGTAATTCACGTGGAAAAAGAGGAAGTTATTTTGGAGAATTTAATATAAATACTTTAGAATATAAATTATATTGGATGGGTAATGGTTATAGTCGTTATGATCTTTTCTTAAAAGATGAAAAATATATATTTACTTGTGGTTGTAGTAATATTTTAAATGGAGGAAGTTGCCATGATGCAATATTCAAGAGTAGAGACAGCGGAAAAACATGGAGAAGAGTGTTGGATTTATATACAGATATAGATAAATTTCCAGGTTATGATATGTCACCTTTTGGACTTCAAAGCATTGCATTCAAAGATAGTATGACAGGTATTGCAGTTGGTCAGTTTGGCAAGATATTATATACTTATGATGGAGGAGAGTCATGGATATACGAAAGTAAACTGCACGACTCAATTAATCAGCCTGCAACAATGAAAGTAAGATATGCCGGAACGATGCCGATTATTGTAGATTTTTTAGGAAAAATATTTAGATTGAAAGAAGATAATCTGGCACCCAAAGCAGAAGATACAATCACAATAAGTGGTAGAGTTTGGGAAGGCAGCAGAGGTCAAGCCGGAATACCTGTAAGAATTGGTTTAAGAGTAACAATGACTGATTCAAACGGGTATTATAAGTTTACAAGAGTAGCAAAAGGTAAACATACGGTACAGGCAATGAACAAATACTTTGACCGTAATAACCCTAAGTATGCCTACAAACCATTTGATTATACACCATTACAATATGATTTAGATTTAGTATCCGATACGAGCGGAATAGATTTTAATGCAATAGATTTGCGGACATTTTATTCCGTAAGTGGTAAGATATTGACAAAAGACGCTAATGGACTTAAAGATATATCACTTAGTATTGATGATAGCACAAGCACAAGTATATCCGATGGCAGCTTTATTTTCCCCAAAATTGAATCAAATCGGACTTTTGAGCTAAAACCAAATAAGAAACAATACAAGTTTAGTCCAAGTTCATATAGTATAAACATAAAATCAGATTTGGACACATTCAAGTTTATAGCAACACCCATCACAGATGTTTACGAAAAGTATGAAAGTGGAATCACACTAAAACCAAACCCGGCAAAAGATTACATTGATATAATCCTTGATGAAAAATATGACATAAAAGCAGAAGAATTAAAAATAATTGATATATTTGGCAAAGAACAAATATCAATTAAACTCATCAACCACTCTGATTCATACAGAGTTAAGCTTGACAATTTATCATCAGGAGTATATTTCATACGAATAGGCAGCCGAGTAGAGAAATTTGTAAAGTGGTAAAACTTATAAAAAAAGAAGCTTGAAATACTAAAGTAAAGTATATCAAGCTTTCTAATAAAATTCAATGTCAAAACTATAATGCAAGCAACAAATTCATTTATCTTTGAATTGTAAATTTCTTGATTATTTTAGAATCTTTGTAATTCAATTCTATGAAATAAACACCAATTGATAAGTAGTTAGTTATTAGGTGTGCAGATAATTCGCTTTCAATAATAATATCAATATTATTGTATTCTTTTCCAGTAACATCAATCAATTTAATTGACTTAAAATCACTACCAACTTCGTTTGCTTTAATGAAAACGATAGAATTAGCGGGATTTGGAAATATGCTGATATTTTCATTTATATTTTCTTTTATTGAGTCAATACATGGTTTAACATGTACAAATTTTGAATAAATCAGGTCTTTAGATGATTTGGAAAGTCTTATATCATAATCATTTTCTTCAATGAAATAATCATCATGTAAAGAATCATATTGAACAAAACTTTTCACATTTATTACTATAGAATCACTCACTGATGAATGAGCCGGGACAAATATTTTTTTAAATCCTTTTAGCTCAGAAATTGCAACTTCATTATCTGAATTTGGATTAGAAACATATACTTGTGGAATATCATAGCCATCAAAATTACTCTCATTCTTAATATTAAACTTTATAGTAATCAAACTATCCGAACACTCACTTGCAGTATCTTTATCAATAATACAATTAGAATATGTAAATTTGCTATAACTTAATCCATAGCCAAAAGGATATAAAGGTTCTGATTTAGAAAATCTATATGTTCTATTTTTCATATTATAATCTTTAAAATCGGGAAGATCATCTACAGATTTATACATAGTAAAAGGCAACTTAGCAGAAGGATTAAAATCACCAAACAAAATGTCGGCTAAAGCATTACCACCTTGTTCGCCAGGATACCATAATTGAATAATCGCAGGAATACTATCCTTAACCCAATTAATAGACAAAGCACTACCAGAAGTGAAGGCAGTAATCACTGGTTTTCCACTTCGTTTTAGAGCTTTTATGATATCAGTTTGTCTTTCGGGTAGATCAAGAGAAGTACGATCACCACCAAAGAATCCAGGAACATCAACTTTAGTTTCTTCACTTTCCCAATTTTTTGTCAAACCACCAACAAAAAGCACAGCATCATAATTTTTTGCAATTTCCGGAAGCTCTTCTAAAAATTTATTACCGGTTGAGTAAGCATTTCCAATTCTAACAATACATTTGGCACCATAATTCGAATCATAATAATCAATAACTATTTTATATACTTTATCCTTATTAAATTTATATCTAATTCCACGAGGATAAGGATTATAATAATCCCATAGATTTAATACTAAGGAATCGTTGATCATGATTCTAAGTCTATCATCAGCTTCAGCCTCAATAACATATTCACCTGAATAATCTACTTTAATGTTACCGGTATACCTTATTGAAAAATTGTCAGCAGGCATATTTGGAAGAGGTGGATTAATTCCCCAGTCATTATTAATTTCATTTTCAATACGAGTAATCGAAGGATTGCCACTAAAATTTTTATTATCGAAATACTCGACTTTTATGCCAGGTGAATTATCAGTTTGATATATATATTTACTAGAAATATTTTCGAGTATATAGCCGGGAATTTCGCAACATTTTATATAATCAATTTTAGTATTGCTACCAAGTTTGTTTATTAAACCTTCCTTTGTATAAACAATATATTTTGCGATTCCACTATAATTTCCTAAAAAAGAATCTTCTTCATTTGCAGTAGGACCAACGATCAAGATACTAGAAATTGATTTACTGAGAGGTAATAATTGGTTTTCATTTTTCAATAAAACTATACTTCTTCTTGCAGATTCACGAGCTAATTCTAAATATTGATGTGAATTTAATAAAGAATCTGGAATAAAATTATATTTTACTTTGCTTGGTTCATCAAATTCACCAAGTAGAAATCTAGCAGTAAATAATCGAGTTAGAGCAGTATCTATTCTTTCAACTCTGGTCAATTTGTTATCAATTGCACCTTTCATATAAGTAGGATAATAAGTACCACAATCCAGATCACAGCCAGAATTTAAAGCCAAGGCAACGGTAGATAAATCATTTTTAGTAAACTTATGCCCCCATCTAATTCCACCAACAGCATAACAATCACTTGTTACATAACCACCAAATTTGAATTTATTTCTTAATATTTCTGTAAGAAAATAATAACTGCCAGTTACAGGTGTATGATCAAAAGCATTATACGAACTCATAATAGCACGAGCCTTGCCTTCCTGAATTGCTGCTTTAAATGCGGGCAGATATGTTTCGAATAAATCTTTTTTATTGGCATAAGAGTTAAAAGATAATCTATTGAATTCAGGTCCGGAGTGTACTGCATAATGCTTTGGAGTAGAAATTACTTTAAGATAAACAGAATCATCACCTTGCAATCCTTTGACGTAAGAAACAGCCATTCTCGAGGTAAGAAAGGGATCTTCTCCATAGGTTTCTTGGCCGCGTCCCCATCTTGGATCACGAAAAATATTAATATTTGGAGACCAAAAACTTAAGTGTATTCTACCTAAATTATATAATATTCTAGCTTCTGTCGATACAGCATCACCAATTGTCCTTACTAATGAAGTATCCCAAGTAGCAGCCAAAGCAATAGCCTGAGGGAACTGAGTTGTTGGTTCTGTGGTTCTTACTCCATGCAAAGCTTCATTACTCCAATCCCATGCTTTTATTCCTAACCTTGGAATAGCAGGTGGATTATCCGAGCCTAATTGTAATATTTTTTCTTCTAAAGTCAATTTAGACACTAATTCTTTTGCTCTTTTGTAGAAATCATTTGCAAATACTTGAGTAACGGAAATCGAGACTAATAATAAACCGATAATGATTTTTGCCATATATGCACCAAATATTAATAAAGTCAAATATAAGTATATTTACATTTAATTATAGCAAAAAAAAAACAGTCAATTAAAAAATTGACTGTTTCTTTAGAATTTAATACTAACTATAACATTACAGTTTTTTCGTTCATTGATTCTAATACTGAAACTACTTTTGCAAGCCATTGCCCAGCAAGCATTCCATCTATCACTCTATGATCATAAGTTATTGATACATAAACCATATCGCGGGCAACAATTACT
>JAUQWR010000393.1 GCA_030835065.1 Candidatus Kapaibacterium sp. | reverse complement strand
ATCAACTCTTCATATAATGACAAAGGTCCCGGAATAATATCAATATTATCAACGTCTTTTGCATCATTATTTGCCAAGTTTAAAGCCTCACCCCTAAGCCCCGCCAAAACAAACTTATACTCCGGGTTTTCCTTTGCCGATTTTATAAACAAATCGCTTCCTTTGCGAATATATTCAATATAATTATCAGCCTGAGATACTGTTACAATCAAATCTCTTTTGGAATTTTCTTCAAATTGGCTGATAAACCTTTCTGAATCTATACAATTATATAAAATTTCGGCTTTTGCATGCCTGCCTTCAGTCAAGTTTGTCAATTGATTGCTAGCATATTGCGATACAGGAAATATCTTGCTGGCAAATCTGAAAGTATTGCTAACGCAAAACCATCTTCCTTTTCGCAATTTTGCACCACAATTGATTTCGGGCAGATTGGTTACATCAAATCCACCTGCTATCACATACACTTTTTTCCCGAAAAGTCTTGCTGTAAGTGTTGGCACCAATGTAGTATAATCAGCAAACCAGCAAAAAACAGCATCAGACACCAAAGTCTTATAGATTGAACGCAAACTTACTAAAGCAAGATTGAACATACCTTTTAGTCCTCTGCCAATTGCAGCATCTTCGAAACTAAGCTTATGCTCTTTCTCTAATATCTTTATATCATTTTTGACAAACGAAGAATTCAATGGACCAACGAAAAAAAATTTCATTATTCGATTTTATCCTTACATAGGGGCAATTCCAAAAGCACTTTTGTATAATTGTTAAGTTCACTCACAATAGAAAGCTTGCCGTTATGCATTTGTATGATTTTTTGAACAATCGAAAGACCCAATCCAGTGCCTTGCTGTTCATATAATTTTCTTTCAAACTGGACGTAAGCACCAATTTTCTCGATTTGCTCTCTCGACATACCTCTTCCGAAATCAAGAAAACTAATTTGATAAGTATTAGATACAACATTGGAGGTAACCTGAATAGGAGTGCCACGAGTCGAAAATTTGAAACAATTATCAATTATTTCTTCGACAGCCTTGGTGAAAAACGTTTCGCTAATAGCAACGCCGCCATCTTCCAAATTCAGTTCAATATCATTAGTGCGTCCGGCATTTCCTGCTAAATACATAATAATATCTTTTAAGACATATTCTGCCAACAAAGTCTTTTTTTGCCTCATCAGCAATATTTCATCCTGATTGTAAGAATTAACTTCCAAATTGGCAAAAAACAAATAATTTTCGAATAGTCTTTGCAGCCGTTTGCCAGATTCATTTATATTGCCGAGCATTTCGATTGCATCTTTATGAGTTGTATAGTCGTAATTTTTTCTCAAAAATTCAGACAATCCCAATATAATATTTAGTGGTGTTCTGATTTCGTGCGGTATAGTTCTGCGCAAGCTAGCGCTCAAAGCTTCATATTTTTGATTAAACTTAAGTTCAGTCAAAGTTTGCTTTTTTAATCTTCTTTCAATAGCTCTCAACAATTCATCAATATCATAGGGTTTAGTAATATAATCGTCGGCACCAAGTTCCATGCCTTCTCTAATATCACACCTAGCAGATTTTGCAGTAAGAAAAATAAATGGAATAGTATTAGTGCTCTCATCATCTTGCAGCATTTTAAGCACTCCAAACCCATCTAATTCGGGCATCATAATGTCCGATATAATAAGATCTGGTTTATATACTCTTGCAATATCGACGCCTTCGCTGCCGTTTGGAGCAGTAAGTATATTAAATCCACTCAGCTCTAAAGCTTTAGACAAATCGAATCTGATATCATCTTCATCTTCGATAATTAGTATTGTCTTTTCCATTTATATTCCTTCTTCAAATTTGATATGA
>JAUQWR010000392.1 GCA_030835065.1 Candidatus Kapaibacterium sp. | reverse complement strand
TAAGAAGCATAAATTCTACACCTTCTTCTTTTGCATGATGAATTTCTTCAATACGAGCAGGCATTTCTGCTTCTGTTCTGCGGTAGCAAATCATAGCTCTTTTAGCACCAAGTCTGAGTGAAGTACGAACAGCATCCATTGCAGTATTACCACCGCCAAATACAACCACTGTTTTATCTTTAATGTTGAATATTGGAGTATCATAATTAGGAAAGTCATATGCTTTCATCAAATTTATTCTGGTTAGATATTCATTTGAAGAATATACACCATTGAGATGCTCGCCGGGTACGCCAAGGAAATAAGGTAAACCGGCACCAACTCCGATAAAACATGCATCATAACGATCTAGTAATTCATCAACTGTTTCAGTCAAGCCAACCACGTAATTTGTTACGAATTCGACACCAACTTTTTTAAGACCTTCTACTTCAGCTTGTACTATTTCTTTTGGCAGTCTAAACTCAGGAATACCATACATCAAAACACCGCCGATTTCATGAAGAGCTTCATAGACAGTAACGTCATGCCCCATTTGTATCAAATCGCCAGCACAGCTCAAACCAGCAGGACCACCGCCAATAATAGCAACTTTTTTTCCTGTTTTTGGTTTTATGTGAGGTGTTTGCAAACCAATATTTATTCTTTCCCAATCAGCAGCAAAGCGTTCTAGATAGCCAATTGCAACTGACTCGCCTTTTTTGGTAAGCACACAATGTTTTTCGCATTGTTCTTCTTGAGGGCAAACTCTACCGCATACAGCAGGAAGAGCGTTATCTTCTTTAAGAATAGAAGCAGCTTCTTGAAACTTGCCATCAGCAATCATTTTGATAAAATCTGGAATTTTAACCGAAACCGGGCAGCCATCCATACAAGTAGGCTTTTTGCATCTCAAGCAGCGTTCAGCCTCTTCCATAGCTATTTCAATTGTATATCCTAAGTTAACTTCCTTAAAATTCTTAGCTCTTTCAATCGGATCTTGTTCAGCCATTTTATGGCGAAGGATAGCCATTCTCTCTTTAGGTGTTAATTCTGCCATTATATCGCTTTCTCCTCAAGACCTTTATTGAACATTTTATCGTAGTTGCAATTATGATTTTCTAATGATTCTTTTTCCTGCGGGTTATACATTCTATTGCGTGTCATTAAGACTTTGAAGTCCACTTCATGCGCATCAAATTCAGGACCATCAACGCATACAAAAACTGTTTTATCGCCTACCAATGCTCTGCAGCCACCGCACATACCGGTGCCATCTACCATAACAGGATTGAGGCTCACTACTGTCTTTATCCCATAAGGACGAGTAACTTCCGCCACTGCAGACATCATAGGAATTGGTCCAATTGCCAGAACAAAATCAATTTTCTTACCTGAATCAATCAATTGTTGCAATTTTTGAGTAACAAACCCATGAAAGCCATAAGAGCCATCATCAGTACAAGGAAATACTTCACTACTAACTTTTTTCAATTCATCTTCAAGTATAACATATTCTTTAGTTCTTCCGCCAATAATTGAAATCACTTCATTTCCGGCTTCTTTAAGTGCTTTAGCTGTTGGATAAGCAATAGCAGTACCAACACCGCCACCAATACTGACAGCTGTACCAAAATTCTCAATATGCGAAGCTTTGCCGAGCGGTCCGACCAAATCTCTAATATAATCTCCGGCTTCTACTGTATTCAATTGGCGTGTTGTCTTGCCAATTCCTTGCACAATTATAGTGATTGTTCCTTCTTCAACATTTGAATCAGCAATCGTCAATGGAATTCTTTCGCCATTGCTGTCCACTCGAAGTATAATAAACTGACCGGCTTTGCGCTTTTCAGCAATCTTAGGTGCTTCTATGCGAAACATCTTCACATCCGGTCCGATAAATCTTGCTTCTACGATTTTGTTCATTAAATCCTCTAACTAATTATAGTATTATTTCAATTTCCATTATTCAGAATCACTTTTTAATGACTTACAATTTATTAAAAATTTCCTAATTCGTAAAATTAAATAAATATCAATTGTGTTTTAATTTGTTTGTATTTAGATTTGCATATTGTTTTTTTGAATTTTTTCAAAAAAGATTAATATTTATTAACTATTTTTAACTTATAGGTTAATATTTTGAAAAAGTATATTTTTATTTTTATAATATTGCTCTGCTACAAAGCTTATTCAAGCGACTATGAGCAATTAATGTCTGAAGCAATGCAATTTAGTCAAGAAGGAAAATATAATGAATCCAATTCATTATTATATAAAATTTTAGACTCTGTAAATATTGTTTATGGCGAAAATTCTCATCAAACTGCATTTGTCAGAAATGCCATTGGTTTCAATTTTCTAAACACACAGAATTATGATTCTTCTTTGTTTCACTTACGCATTGCAAGAGATATTTTCTATTCAATATATAGAGACAACCAAACTGAAGTGGCAATAAACTATGATAATCTTGGGATTGTGTATGCAGCTTTAGAAAAAAATGATTCTGCGATAGTATCTCTTAGAAAATCATATTTTATGAAAAACCAAATCAAAGGCAACGAAATTGATATATCTTCTACTAGTCTTAATCTAGCTGGTGCTTTCTTTAAAACTGCTCAGATCGACTCCGCAATTTTTTATTATAATATCACACTTTCTCTCAGAGAAACTGTTTATACTAAAGTACACGCCAACCTATTGATTCCTCTCAATTTTTTAGCTGATTGTTATAAGTTTATCAAAGATAATCAAAGCTATGAAAATACATTGAGAAGAATTTTAGAAATTAATATTTCTATTCACGGTAAAGAATCGACTGAGCTAAATCCGGTTTTATATAAGCTTGCCGATTTTTATAAAAGCACTAAGAATTATAAGCAGTTGGAAAGAATATATTTATCATTTATTCAAATATTTTCTAATGTTAATGGTCCCGAGCATATTACGACAGCTGCTGCTATGAATAATCTTGCAGAAACTTACAGACTTTCTAAGGAGTACGCTAAAGCAAAAGACTATTACTTCAAAGTTTTAGAGATTTTTGATAAAGAAAATAATGGTATCAATGAAAAATCTGCTGCCGCTTTGAATAACCTTGCTACTCTTTATCAAACTGAAAAAGATATGAATAATGCTGAAAAGTTTTATATCAAAGTTGAAGAAATTTTGAAGAAATTAAATAAAACTAAAGGCGAAGAGTATGTTTTTCTTATGAATAATATTGCTACATTAAATGCAAACCAAAAAAATTATAGTAAAGCTATTAAATACTTCGAACTGGCAATAAAATCTCTTAATATAGAGAAAGATAAAAATACATTGATTAATATATATAAAAACATGGCTTTTGTCTATAAAAACTGGGGAAAAACCAAAGAAGAAAAAGAATACTTGAAAAAAGCAGAAAATTTAGAAAAGCAAAAATAATAATATATATAATAAAGCACATAAAACAAGGGCTGATTCATATCGAAACAGCCCTTAATCTTTTTATTCTTCATCTTCGGCAATACGCTTTTCTAATCCTTTAAGTTTTGTATCCAAAACCATTGTATAGGCTCCAAGACCTACCCAAATCATAAGTACAATTGCAAGTACTATATAAATCGAATTATCAACAAAAAATTGTTCCATAATCTATCCTATATGCTTATTTTTTAATTTAATATATCTAATTTGCAAATTTAACAGCCAGAAAAACATAACTGTAAAAGAAGTAAGCCCCAAACCAAATCCAAACATTAAAAATGAATCCAGCATACCAGCCTGAGAAGTCAATACAGGACCACTATTTGCTTCACCCTGCGATCCCGGATGCAATCCTGAAGT
>JAUQWR010000391.1 GCA_030835065.1 Candidatus Kapaibacterium sp. | reverse complement strand
CTAAAAAATAAAATTTTAATTAATTGCCAGTATGAGTTCTTACAGGCATAATTAACATCAAAAGTGTGTCATTTTCGGCAATTGGTTTAAGCAATACTGGTTTGTTCAACTCAGAGAAAAACATTCTTATAATATTATTTTCAGTTTCATCAGAAGGAATATTTTGCAAAACTTCTTCTAAGAATTTAAAATTGAAAGCAATATTGATTTCCGGACCATTGTATTCACAAGCTACATCTTCGCTGCCTTGATAGCCGGAGTCTTCATCTTCAGAATGAAGAGTGAGAAGATTATCCATAATATGCATTTTAACTTGCTTTGATACAGTATTTGCAAAAATGGACACACGTTTTGTAGCTGAAAGCAATTCTTTCAAATCAATATTGACAATTAAGTTATTATCAACAGGAATAACAGCTTCGTATGGAGGAAACTTTTCGTTGATAATTCTGGAAATAATAACAGTAGTGCCAAAGTCAAACCTAACATGAGTTACTTTATTATTTGATTCAATTAAAGACATAAGAGTCTGTGCATCTACTTTTTTGAGCATATCTACCATACGAGCAGGAATAATCAAGTCGTAATCTTCAGGATATAAAAATTTATCTGCAAAAGAAGTAGCACGAGCCAATCTATAACTATCAGTAGCGACGGCATTGACATAAGACTTGCGGAATTGGAAAAGTACACCAGTCATAGCAGGACGAAACTCATCATTTGAAACAGCAAAAACAGCTCTTTCGGCAAGTCTTCTCAAGTCAGTTTCAGTAAAAACGGCAGTAAATGCATCTTCGGGCAATTCATTAAGTTTTTCGATATCTGGTTTTTGCGATTCAAATAACTCAGGCAAGTCAAGATATTCATTAGGATCTAATCCTTTCATATTATATTTGCCTTTTTCAGTCTTGATATTAATTTCAAAATTATCAAGATCGCAAACAAAATCGAATTTGCCTTTGGGCTCTAAAGCTTTAATAATGTCATTAATTTTTCTAGCAGGAACTAAAACAGAAAATTCTTTATTTTGATTTACATCTTCCAAATCCATAGGCATTGAAACAGGCATGGAAGACATGATTGTAATATCTTGATCGGTAGCAATAACAGTAAGATTACCATCAGAAATTTTAAAATTTAAATGCTCTAACACCGGCAAAGTAGATTTAGGAGGTATTGCCGGCATTACTCTTTGAAGCAATTTTTGAAAATCTAACAATGGTGCACTAAATTGCATAACATCTCCAAAAAATTTTTTTTTAATATTTTGTTTGCAATATAAGAAAAACTGCCGATTTGTCGATAAAAAGTTATAAACAAAGTTGATTTTTTTTGTTAATACAAGATTTTAAATTAGCTCAAACTAAGAGAAATGATAATAGTAGTTTATAATTAATCATTTATCATTTTTATAAATAAAATCTTATGATTAATTTTGTTATTCTGATAATTGTGCAGAAATGTATTTTTATATTTTGAAATTGAAATAATTGTTTAAATTCATAGATTAGAGTTAATGGAAAAACAAAGAACAATAGCAAAAGAAGTATCATTCTCGGGCATTGGATTGCACACCGGCAATCCATCAACAATCACATTTAAACCTGCACCGGCTAATCACGGTTACAAGTTCGTAAGAGTTGACTTACCTGAAAGAATTGAAATACCAGCTTTAGTTGATTATGTTGTCGATCTCTCTAGAGGAACTACCTTAGGTATTGGAGATATAAAAGTTCATACAGTAGAGCACGTACTTGCTGCTTTGGCAGGACTCAAAATAGACAATTGCCTTATTGAGCTATCTGCAAACGAACCTCCTGTAATTGATGGTTCTTCGGTCACTTATGTCGAAATTCTAAACCAAGCCGGAATTGTAGAACTTGAAGCCGAACGCGAATATTTGATTGTTGAAGAAGCTTTGAGATATACTAACGATGCTAAACACGTCGATATTGTTGCTCTCCCAACCGACGATTACCGCGTTACTGTTATGATTGACTACTTCAATCCTGCATTAGGCAGCCAGCACACCGGTTTGTTTGATTTAGAAAAAGAATTTGTTAATGAATTTGCTTCAGCACGAACATTTTGCTTTCTAACTGAAGTCGAAATGCTTTACAAAAATGGATTGATTAAAGGCGGAAGCCTCGATAGTGCTATAGTGATTATTGATTGTGATTTAGATGATGAAAAAAGAAAATGGATTAAGGAAGTTTTTAAATTAGAAAATGACTTAGTTATTGGCGAAAATGGCAGCATTTTAAATAATACTGCTTTGAGATTTAAAAATGAACCTGCAAGACATAAATTGTTAGATATGATTGGCGATCTTACTTTAGTTGGTGCTCCGATTAAAGCTCAGATTTTAGCTGCCCGTCCGGGACATGCTAGTAATTACGAATTTGCTAAAATTCTTCGTAAAGCTTATCTTGAACAAAAGAATTCTTCAAGATTAAAACCTAGTAGTAAAAAAGTTGTTTTGGATATCAATGGCTTAATGAATATTATGCCTCATCGCTATCCTTTCCTTTTGATTGATAGAATTATTGATTATAATCCTGACGAACAAGTTATTGTTGGTTATAAAAATGTAACTGTCAATGAACCTTTCTTCCCTGGTCATTTTCCTGAAAAACCTGTTATGCCTGGTGTTTTGATTTGCGAAGCTTTGGCTCAGACTGGTGGTCTAATTGTTTGGTCTTCTGAAGAAGATATTCAACGCAAACTGCTCTTCTTTTTGGGTATTAAGAGTGCGCGATTCCGTCGCCCTGTTATTCCCGGAGACCAATTGGTTATGGAAGTTAAGTTGTTACATAAAAAATTAAGTACTTATATGTTTAAAGGTACGGCTTTTGTTGATGGACAAATTGTTGCAGAAGCCGAATTTCAAGCAGCAATAGTGGAAAAATAATATGAATATTAATGTACATCCAACAGCAATTGTATCTCCAAATGCTAAGATTGGAGAAAATGTAGAGATTGGTCCTTTCGCTATCATCGAAGATGATGTTGTGATTGGAAATGGAACTAAAATTATGGCTGGTGCCTATATTGCTAATGGCGCCAGAATCGGTAATGATTGCAGAATTTTTCAGTATGCTGTTATTGCTACCGAGCCTCAAGATTTGAAATACGAAAACGAAAAATCTGAAGTTTTTATTGGTGATAGAACTGTTATCAGAGAATTTGCTACTATTCATAGAGCTACTTCTACAGGTAAGACTACTGTCGGTTCTGATTGCTTGATTATGGCTTACTGCCACGTCGCTCACGATTGCATCGTTGGC
>JAUQWR010000390.1 GCA_030835065.1 Candidatus Kapaibacterium sp. | reverse complement strand
TTCCCAATTGTGGAATACTCAGATATTCTGTAGCCAATGGTATTCATTTTATTGATTCTAATTCAATTGATAAAGTGTTTTACCTATTTCCAGATCCTTGGCCAAAAACAAAGCACCACAAAAGAAGAGCTTTCAATCAATCATTTTTAGAAGAAGTTTATAGAGTTTTAAAACCGGGGGCTGAATTGTATTTGGCTACCGACGTTGAAGTTGTTCATATTCATCATCTAGAAGAATTAGAAATTTTTACGAAATTTAATATTCATTTAGTAGAAAATGATTCCGAATGGCAACTTCCTATTACTAATAAAGAGAGATTCTGTAGAGAAGTAGGAATACATTTCGATAGAATAATTGCAAAAAAAGTTTAGTTGCAAGCCAATTCAAATTATAAATTCGGCTTTGCGTCTAATTTTAACTATATTAATATATATTTAGGAGAATAATAATGAATACTATTGCAGGAGTTGACGTAAGAGAGATTGTCGAACGCTTTGGCGATTCGGTTTATGTCTATGATAAACAGAGAATCGAAGATAATTATAAACGTTTTTCTGAAGCGTTTAAATCTAATTATCCTAAAGTTAAAGTGTTCTTTTCAGTCAAATCAAACAGCAACCTTGCGATTTTGAAATTATTTAAATCCTTGGGTGCAGGAGCTGATTGTTCGTCGCCTTTTGAAGTAATGCTAGCCCAAAAAGCTGGTTTTGCAGACGAAGATATTATATATACTGGCAATTATGAATCAGAAGATGATCTGCAGTTTTTAGCATCTACAAATGTTACAGTCAATTTTGATTCGATTGATGCATTTGATGAATATAGGAAATATAAAAAATCTGAATTTGCTTCATTCAGAATAAATCCTGGAATTGGAAAAGGTGGTTTTGAAGGTATTACTACCGGTGGGGCAGATGCAAAGTTTGGAATTCCTTACGAATTTGCTAAAAGTGCATTCGAATATGCCGAATCTCAGGGTATTTCCAGATTTGGTGTGCATATGATGACTGGATCTAATAATCTCGAACCATACTTCTTCTCTGAAATTACTGAAAAATTGATGAGTATCGCATCAAAGATATTCAAAGAACATAAACCGGAATATTTTGATATTGGTGGCGGATATGGTGTGCCCTATGAAGATGATGAGCCTGAACTTGATATTGAACTTACTGCAAAATTAGTAACCGAAGCTTTCACTGAAAAATGCCTGAAATATGGTTTTGGTCAGCCATATTTATATCTCGAACCGGGAAGATACTTAATTGCAGATGCCGGATTTCTTATTACCAAAGTATCTACAGTCAAATCTGCTTACAAAAAATTTATTGGGCTGAGTAGTGGAATGAACACTCTTATGCGTCCTGATTTATATGGGGCAAATCATAAAATTACCATTTATGGAAAAGAAACTAATACTCAATTTTCTACTATATGTGGTCCAATTTGCGAAAATTCTGATATTTTTGCAAGACATCTTCCTACACCAAAAATTGAAAAAGGCGACTTGGTAGTAATCCACACTGCAGGTGCCTATGGCTATTCAATGGCTTCGAATTATAATTCAAGACCAAGACCTGCAGAAGTATTGATTGATAATGGTGAATTATCTTTGATTAGACGTAAAGATAGTTTTGAAGATTTGCTAAAAAATTATGAATAAAATTAGGAACTGAAATCTTATGCGCTTGGTTTGCACTATGTTTTTCTTAAGTTTTTTGTTTATCTCATGTTCTTCTGCTCAAGAAGTCAAAAAGGAGCAGAGCAAACAAGATACATTAAAATTATTGAAAAAGCCCGAAAAGTTAAATTTTAGAATAAATGATTTCTATGGTTTAGAACTTAGTACAATTTTTACTGTCGAAATGGCAAATGATGCCGTTCAGACTAGTGGGCAAATCAAAATTGCTGCATATGATTCGGTCTCATTAAATTTGAACGGACCAATGGGGATTGCATTAGGAAAGCTATTCGCTAGTCCCCAAAAGTTCGTTTATTTCAATATTTTTGAAAAAATTGCTTTCGAAGGTTCGCCAAATTCCAGAAATTTGCAGGCTGCTGCAAGAATTAATCTTGATTACAATGATTTAATAAGCATTTTAAGAAATGAAACACCAAATAAAAAGGATGAATTAAAAGAATATTCATCTGATAAAGATAAAGAAATCTACATTAACAAACGCAACAATTACGTTGAATTTATCGTATTCAATAAGGCTAAGGATAGAATTTTACAATATCAGCGTAAGGATTTGGATAATAAACTGATATTTAGAGCTGAATTTTTAGAATTTGAGAAGATTTCAAATTCATTTTTACCAAAAAAAATTAATGTTGAATTTCCTGAAATTAAGACGAAACTAAAATTGGAGATAAATGAATATAAAATTTTTGATAAATTTGAAAAACCATTTAGTTTTCAATTACCAAAAAGTGTAAGAATAATAAATTTGGATGAAATTGAAGAATAGCTCTAAAATATTTACATTTGTTCATAATAATTCAAGAGTAGTATTATTGATTTTAATATTACTTTTTTTACCTATTATAGCATTATCGCAAGAAGCCAAACAAAAGAAATTAAATAACAATCAATTAATCAAAACTGATAGTTTGCAATCTGAATCGCCAAGTCTTCAGCCCAAAAAGCCTGAGCCATTCAAAATGCCAAGTCAAGAGCAGGTGAAGCAGGTTCAAGACTCTATTGTTTATTCAAAATCTCCCTCAGGGTTAGATTCGGCTGTTACTTTTTTTGCTCGCGACACAATGATTTTCGATGTAAAGAAGCAAGTGATGATGCTAAAAGGTAATGCAACTTTAGATTACAAGTCTCAAGGATTAAAAGCAGATTATATTCAAGTTTCATTCAAAGAATCATTGCTTAAGGCTAAAGCCGGAACTGATTCTGCTGGCAAGAAAATTGGATTTCCTGAATTTATAGATAATGGAGAAAGTTTCAACGGGGAAGAGATCAATTATAATTTCAAAACTAATAAAGGTTTGATCTCTGCGGGCGAAACTCAAATGGGCGAAGGATTTTATTATGGAGATAAAATCAAACGAATTTCTGACGTAGAATTATTTGTTTGCGATGGTTATTATACTACTTGCGATCATCCAAAATCACACTATCATTTTGGCTCTCCTGAAATGAAAGTAGTTGCAAAAGATAGAGTGTTTTTAGATCCTTTAATTTTTTATGTTGAGGATATGCCAATTTTTGCTATTCCTTTTGGATTATTTTTTCCAAGTCAAAGTGGACGAAAATCCGGTATAATTGTGCCTTCTTTCTATTTTTCAAAGAATAGAGGTGTAGTGTTTCAAGATTTTGGTTTCTATTGGGCTGCTTCTGATTATTGGGATACTCAAGTAAAAACTGATATTTATACTAAGGGTGGATATTTAATCAAAAATAGAACAGCCTGGGTTTTGAGAGATGTTTTTTCGGGCTATTTCGATTTGCAATATGGAAATACCAGATATAATCCAGACGATAGATATACAACTAATTGGAGTTTTGCTATGCGACACAATCATAGTCTTACTCCTTATGAAAGAATTGACGTTAATACAAACTTTACTTCGAGTAACTTCTATCAGAATACATCTACAAATGTAACTCAGAGAGTGCAACAAAATATTACTTCCAATGCTGCTTATTCTAAAAGTTTTGAAAATGGAACAAATTTTTCGATTTCTTATCAAAGAGATCAAAATATAATAAATAAGGAATATAGCCAGTCAATTCCTATTACTTACTCAGTTCCAAATTTCTATCCACTAAGAAAAGTATTAGATATTAAATCAGATTCTTGGTTTTCCTGGGTTAAAGATGTTTCGATGACTTATAGTGGTGGTGCTAATTATTATAATGATAAAAGATTAAAATATAATTCACAAGGTCAATTAGATACCAACGGAGCAAATAAATTTACTAATTCCACAAGACGTTGGATATCACATCAACCTGGTATATCAATTTCACCAAAATTCGGATTTTTTACAATTTCGCCTTCTTTTGGATTTGGTGCTAATAATTATTTCCGTAGAATTAATAAGACCTTCAATCCGAGTGATTCATCTGTAACTGAAACTGAAGAGTCAGGTTTTTTCACTGAATATTGGTGGAATTTTGGACTTCGTGCCTCAACAACTTTATACGGAGTAATCGACGATAAAAAAAGAATATTTGGAATAATAAGTCCTCAGATGTTTGGTGTCAAAGCCATGCGCCATGTATATCAACCATCGCTTGGTTTCAACTTTACACCAGACTTTTCTTCAGAAAAATTTAATTTTTATGGAAGATATAAAAATGCAAAAGGCGAAGAAATCGAATATTCTCGTTTTATGAATGATGGAGGAATGCATGCTCCATCCAATTTGTCGAAAACTTTGACTTATAGCGACAATCATAGATTTGAAATGAAAATTGCTCAAGGTGATTCGTTAGATGACAAAAACGTAGAATTGCTCAATTTGTCTTTTAATGGTTCTTATAATTTTGCAGCAGATTCTTTGAATATGAGTGAAATTGGCGTAAGTTTTAGAACTCCTGCTATCGGATTCCTCAATTTTTCAGGTAATGCCAGCTTCACTCCCTATGATGAAGCAAAAATCCAAACATCCCCAACTTCATTTGTTGGTAGAAGAATTAATAAATACCTTATGAGCGAAGGCAAAGGATTAGCAAGACTTAGTTCCGTTAATATTTCATTTTCGACCAGCTTCTCTTCTAATGGTGTAGTTGTTGATAATCCTGATTTTGAAGAATCTCGCAGAAAGAAGAAGAGTGCTATTAAGGATACAGTAATTGTTGGTTTAGGCGAAAGGTTTAATGCTAGAAATCAAGAAGAAGAGCCATTCGATTTGTTTGGTGATTCTACTCCTGGTTATTCTGAATTTGATCTGCCATGGAGTATTAACTTGAACGCTTCATTTTCATATAATAGATATTCTGTCTATCAGCCGATTACAAGAAATTTAAATCTGACTGCATTCCTAAATTTGACTTTAACAAAAACCTGGAAGGCAAACCTTTCGATGCAATATGATTTCATCGAAAATAGAATGCTTACTCCTCAGATAAATATTTCTAAGCAAATGCATTGCTGGGAACTTATGTTTACCTGGACACCAACAGGATTTAATAGAGGCTTTTATTTGAAATTTGGAATTTTATCTTCGATGCTTGAAGATCTCAAGATCG
>JAUQWR010000389.1 GCA_030835065.1 Candidatus Kapaibacterium sp. | reverse complement strand
TAAAGCCAAATGATTGGAATAATTTGAATTAGCCCAGCGAAGATTTTTACGTGTAGACCCGCCAACAGCAATACATTCATTATAATCAGATGGGTAATGCGCATTTCCTTTGCTTTCATTTCCCGAAGAAGCAACCAAAACGCAACCCATAGAATATGCAAATTTTATTGCAGAATGCATTATAGGCGAATCATAATAATCACCAAAACTAAAATTTATAACCTTAGCCCCATTCATAGCGCAATATACAATTGCATTGGCAATATCATCTGATTCGGCATTACCTGTGGCGTCAAATGCTTTTGCAGTAATCAATTTTGATTTATATGCTAAACCTGCAATACCCTTGCTATTATTATAAGTGGCAACCATCACTCCGGCAACATTTGTTCCGTGACCAGCTTCGTCATTTGGTATAGGATCTAACTCGGAAGACTCTCCAACATTTGCAATCCATTGATCTACAAAATCGTAGCCGACCACATCATCAGCATAACCATTGCCATCATTATCTATACCATCAAAATCACCGCTAATTCCACCTTTAATTTCGTCTTTGCTCCAAGGCTCGAAACTACCGTTTTTGTTCAAATCTTCTAAAGTATTAATTTTAATATTGTCTTTCAAATCAGGATGATTATATTCGATGCCGGTATCAACTAAACCAATAATTATATTTTCACCAGCAGAGGCTTCCCAAGCTTCGAAAGCTTCAATTTGATTCAAAGCCCATTGAGATTCGATTTCTGTATCGTTTGATTTTTTTAATTGTTCTACCTTATATCTAAAATTCTCATTTATAGATTCGATAATACCATGCTGTTTCAAATCAAGTAATTCTCTATACTGAGCATCGCTATAAGTATTAACAATAAAGTATGAAGCAAGCTCCTCGAGTTGATTATTTGCTTGATTGCTCAAGATTCTTTGATTTTTATTTAGATTTAGAAAATTCTTAAAGGCTGGTTTCAGCTTTAATGATGCAAGAGTTCTATCTGATAATTTTTCTATTGACTTGATATTTTTGAACTTAACAACCAAAGACTGCTGCGAATATAGATTTCCAGCAAAGCACAAAGCCATTACAGCTACAATAGCAAATAATTTTTTCATAGCTTTTAATATAAATTGAACAAGACAGTATGATAAATTAACAAAAAAATATGTGATATGTTGCAGGAAAAAAAATAAAAAAATGCCTCGCTATCGGGGGGAACTGACAGCAAGGCACGCAGCATAAAGAGGAAGAGACGATTAACATCGTCGAGCGAAAGACGAGACTCGAACTCGCGACCCCAACCTTGGCAAGGTTGTGCTCTACCAACTGAGCTACTTTCGCTTATTTCGTTTTGTTGTTATGTCAAATCAACGAGTACAAAATTACGAGATTTTTCGATACAACGCAAGTATTTTTTTTACTTTTTTTTACTTTTTTTTCAAAAAATCTTGTGCTGTTCTTAACAAATCCATATATAACAAGAATTTGTCCTGAATTAATCCGTTTTTTCAAAGTACAAAAAATTTTAGATAGGCTGAAACGTATATAATCTTGCATTATTTTAGGAGATTGAATGGAATTTGAAGCTAAATTAATTTTGTCTGAAGGTTTTAAAGACGCTACATATATAGAAATCCCTTTCAATGTAAAGGAAGTATTTGGTTCTGGGGGCATTGTCAAAGTCAAAGGTACTGTCGATGGTATTCCTTTTAGATCAGCATTATCTCCAATGCTTAAGACCTGCCATATTATGGTTGTTACTCAAGCCCAAAGAGCTAACACAGGCAAAAAAGCCGGTGATATTGTAAAAGTTACTATCGAAAAAGATACAGGCGAAAGATTTTTTGAAGTTCCTTATATTT
>JAUQWR010000388.1 GCA_030835065.1 Candidatus Kapaibacterium sp. | reverse complement strand
CTTTAGAAGCAAGTTCAGCTTTGATTTTGTTTTCTTTTCTTTTAACGCGTAATTCTTTACTGCGAATATAGCGTTTAGCGGCAACTTCCTGATGTTTTGCAACCTGAGCATCGATTTCTTCTTTAGCAACTCCTTTGATAGTGAGGTGCTTGCGAAGTAGAACACCATCGTAGCTCAGCAAAAGACGTACAACATCTGTTGGTTGTGCACCAACTGTAAGCCAATGAACAGCTCTGTCGTGATTAATTTTAACTGCACTTGGTTTGTGATGAGGATCAAAATATCCTAATCTTTCCAAAAATGCACCATCACGGCGTGCTCTTCCATCAACTGCAACGATGTCGTAAATTGGGTGGTGTGCTCTACCCTTACGTCTTAATCTCAGTTTAACCATGTTATAAAACCTTCAATAAATGTAATTAGTAAAAAATTAAAGACCAAAACCACCGGGCAGACGAGGCATAAATCTGCTACGTTTGCCTTGTGAAATTGTTTTCATAAGTTTTTGCATTTCTTCGAATTGTTTGAGCAGACGGTTTACGTCTTGGACGCTGGTGCCGCTACCTTTAGCAATTCTGATACGGCGCGAGCCGTTAATAATTTTAGGAGTAGTGCGCTCAGCTTTAGTCATCGACAAAATAATAGCTTCAACTTTACCGAAAGCTTTATCATCGATAGTAACATTCTTCATAGCTTTGTCCATACCAGGAATCAAGCCTAAAAGATCGCGCATAGAGCCCATTTTTTTGATAGTATTCAATTGGGCAAGAAAATCGTCGAAAGTAAATTGATTTTTACGAATTTTTTCTTCTAATTCTTTTGCCTGAGCTTGGTCGAACTGCTGTTCAGCTTTTTCGACAAGTGTAAGAATATCGCCCATACCAAGAATACGAGAAGCAATACGTTCGGGGTAGAATGGTTCTAGCTGATCTAATTTCTCGCCCATACTTGCAAATTTGATTGGCTTGCCAATCACTTTAAGTACAGACAAAGCTGCACCACCACGAGTATCGCCATCGAGCTTGGTAAGTACTATACCAGTGAGGGCTAATCTATCATTAAAAGCTTTAGCAGTAGTAACAGCATCTTGTCCGATCATCGCATCGCAAACGAATAGAGTCTCGGTGGGCTTAACTGCTCCAGCAATATTTTCAACTTCTTGCATCATTTCTTCGTCGATGGTCAATCGACCGGCAGTATCGACGATAACAATATCACGAGCAAATTTTTTGGCATAAGCAATGGCATCTTGAGCAATAGCAACTGCGTCTTTCGAATCTTCAGAAAAGACAGGAATTTTGCTTTGTTCGCCTAATTGTTTCAATTGCAAAATAGCAGCCGGACGGTGAATATCGCAAGCAACAAGTAATGGTTGGCGACCTTTTTTGCGTAAGCTTCTAGCTAATTTGCCACAAAAAGTAGTTTTACCGGAGCCTTGCAATCCAGCTACCATAATCACAGTAGGTGGCGCAGGCGAAAAGTTGAGCTCAGAAACTTTGCCACCCATTGTTTCGACAAGTTCGTCATGGACGATCTTAACGATTAGTTGGTCTGGCATAAGTTTGCCCTTAACTTCGGTGCCTATTGCTTTTTCTTTTACCGTATCGACAAACTCTTTAGCAACGTGAAGATTTACGTCTGCTTCGAGCAGAGCGCGGCGTATCTCACGCATTGCTTCGCTGATGTTTTCTTCGCTTATTACTGTCTGGCCTCTAAATTTCTTTAATGCCAGTTCTAACTTCTCTTGTAAAGTCTCAAACATAATCAATCACGTATATTTATAGAACTACAAAATTAATACTATTTGCTAATATTTACAAACAATAATTACATATTAATTTAATGTATTTTAGTGATTTAATGGTAGGATTGCAAATATTAATATAAAATAATTAACTTTTTTGGCTTTTAAGTGTATTAATAGTATGAATAAAAATATATTTGTTTGTTAATTGTCTAAATGATGAGTAATAAGAAGTTAAGGAATTTATGGTCAGGCCAGAAGATAATTGGATTAATTCGGCAACATTATTTATTATTGATGATGATCCGGAACATTTGTTTTTCATCAAAAACAAATTGGCTCCTCTCGGATATAAGATAGTTACATTTTCTGATCCGAAGCTAGCTCTTGATAATATTAGAAAGGAGAGCGAAGGTCTTATTGTGGTCGATTATGTGCTGCCTGATACTAATGGATTGGAATTTATTGAAAAACTTCATGCTAAAGGTGTCAATCTTCCTTTTGTGGTTGTTACCGGTTTTGGCGATGAAGAACTAGCGGTAAAAGCGCTCAAAATGGGCGCTACGGATTATATAGTCAAAAATCGTGACTATATCTCTATTCTTCCGGCAAAAATTACTGAAGCATTAGAAAAATATACATTTACTAAAAGAATTAATAATGCTGAAATTGCTCTACGCGAAAGCGAAGAAAAATTTAGAAAATTGATTTGCAGCTCCAAGGAAGGCATTGCTCTTATTA
>JAUQWR010000387.1 GCA_030835065.1 Candidatus Kapaibacterium sp. | reverse complement strand
ATTTGAAAAATTCTACATTACCATACAATCGAGATTATTACATATTAAAAAGATATTATAGAGAAATATTGGATAGCAAGTTAGAGAATAAAATTATGAAAAATCAGAAGAAATAATTAAAGTATTTATTTCAATAAGTTTTAAATAAATGATATGCAAAAAAATATTTAAGCCATATTTCTACGGAGCTTGCCTTCGAAATATCAAAATCATTTATAAGTTCAGTGACTTGTATTATTTTGTAAATCAATAAAAGTGCTTGGAATATAAGTGAAAAAGGAATAAATTAGGACTGATTATTTTGGAGGAAAATTTTCTATTTATCGAAGCAATATATAAATTCAAACGTGAAAAAGAATATTCCTGAATCCAATTGGGAAAATTTCTGTAATTGTATGTATTACTATTCTGTAGGAAAGGATAATAAATTATGAAATTATATAGTATAATATTAATAGTTATGTCCCTTACATGTTTACAACAATATGTAGATAATTATGATGATATTAAGAAGACACGAATAATTAAAAATATGCATAAATCAAAAGTAGGCGATATAATTAATCATAGTGATTATTATTTTGATTTAAATAAACATGGATTAGATGTCGAACTAAAAATAATTGGTGAATATATCAAAATAATAGAAAAAAAATACAAAAGAAAATCAAATTAGATAATGGGCAGATAATAAGACCTTAACGTGACAAAGATTTACCTAAAAAATAATTATCAATTAAACAAAAAAAGCTTCCGAAATATTATATTCCGGAAGCTTTATACTTATATATTCCTACTATCTGTATGGATTTAGTAAATGTTTGTTTCTTGAACCTAATTTATGGTCATTTTTTTCTTTATCTGAATTAACCTTGAACTTGTTCATTAATTGTATGAGTTGTTCAGTCATTTTGGCTAATTCATCAGAAGTATGAGCAACATCTTCAACTCTATGAGCAGAATCGGAAGTAACTTTAGAAATAGAAACAACATTTTTGGAGATTTGCTCGCTGGTAGCGGATTGTTCTTCGCTGGCAGCAGCAATCTGATTGATCATATCCAAAACTTCCTGAGTAGAAGCCAATATCTGTTGCAAAGAAGCACCAGCTTTATCAGCGAGTTCAATACCACTTTTCACTTCTTCGTTGCCTCTATTCATCGCAACAACAGCACCTTCAGTTTCGCTTTGTATGCCTTTGATCATAGAAGCGATCTGCTTAGTAGCTTCGGTAGTGCGTTCAGCCAATTTTCTTACTTCATCGGCAACAACTGCAAAACCACGACCTTGCTCGCCAGCACGTGCAGCTTCTATAGCAGCATTGAGTGCCAAAAGGTTAGTTTGGTCTGCAATATCATCGATTACAGAAATAATTTCACCAATTTGCTTGCTTGACTCACCTAATTTTTGAATATTATCTGCAGAATTTTTAACTACAGAGGCAATATCGCGCATCTTAGAAACTGTTTGAGACACAACAGCACCGCCTTCGGTAGCAGCTTGTCCGTTCAATTGAGCAACTTCTGCAGTTTTATTTGCACTCATTGCGTTTTCAGTAACGGTACGTGACATTTGTTCTACAGCAGAAGCAACTTCATCAGCTTGTGCACTTTGCTCTTGTGAAGCAGCAGCAAGTGATTCAGCAGTAGCTGAAATTTCGACTGCGGAGCTTGCAGCAGTATGAACAGCATCAAATACTTCAGAAATAAGATTGTCGAGAGATTCAGCTAATGTATTAATATCAGATTTAAGTTTAGCCAAATCGCCGTTATATTCGCCATGCATACGAATTGTCAAATCTCCAGTAGCAAGCACACCAAGCACTTCTCCGGCTTCGTTAATTGGCTCAATAACAGCATCAAGAGTATGATTGACACCTTCAACAATTTTGCGGAAGTCGCCTTGGTGGCGAGAAGCCTCTGCACGTGTTTGCAATCTACCCTCGATAGCAGCATTTGCAAGCATATTAGCATCTGTAACAAGAAGTTCGACAGCATCAATACATTGATTCAAATTGTTCTTAATTTCGTTGAAATCGCCATTGTAGTTGTCAGTGATTTTTGGAGGAATATCGCCTTTAGAAATGCGATCAACATATTCAGCAGCAACATTCAAAGGCATAATTACTGAATCAAGTACTTGATTGAAACCGGAAATAATCGTGTTCCATCCACCATTGTATAATTCAGAATTTGCACGTGTATCTAATTTTCCTTCTACAGCAGCAGAAACAAGATTTTGCACTTCGCCAATCAAGCCATATAATATCTTTTTAGTTTGATTAATATTATTTTTAATAATATTGAAGTCGCCTTTATATTCCTTAGTTATATCTTCTAAATCATCGCCACGACTTACTTTAGCGATAAAATCAGCAGCAACCATCATAGGATTGATAACCGAATCCAGAGTTTCATTAACACCTTGCACAATCTTGCGGAAGTCGCCTTGATGGCGAGTAGCATCAGCACGGGTGCTTAGTTTGCCTTCGATAGCAGCATTAGATAACAAATTAGCATCAGAAACAAGTAGATTGACAGCATCAATACATTGGTTCAAATTATTCTTGATTTCATTAAAATCGCCGTTGTAGTTATCTGTGATCTTTGGAGGTATATCACCTTTTGCTATGCGATCAACATATTCAGCCGCAACGTTTAATGGACCTATCACAGAATCGAGTGTATCATTGACGCCTTTAACAATAGCACGGAAATCACCTTGATGCTTCATAGCATCAGCACGAGTATCAAGTTTGCCATCGACTGCAGCTTTAGCAAGCATTTTAGCATCAGTTACTAATAAGTTTACAGCATCAATACATTGGTTCAAATTATTCTTAATTTCGTTGAAATCGCCGTTATAATTATCAGTGATTTTTGGAGGAACATCGCCTTTAGAAATACGATCAACATATTCTGCAGCTACATTAAGAGGTCCAATAACAGAATCAAGAGTACTATTTACACCTTGCACGATTGCTCTAAAGTCACCCAAGTGTTTATTGGCATCTGCTCTGGTATCTAACTTGCCTTGGATAGCAGCTTGAGAGAGCATATTAGCATCTTTAACAAGAAGTTCGACAGCATCAATACATTGGTTCAAATTATTCTTAATTTCGTTGAAATCGCCGTTGTAATTATCAGTGATTCTTGGAGGAATATCTCCTTTAGAGATGCGATCTACATATTCGGCAGTAACATTCAAAGGACCAATAACAGCATCTAATGTGTCGTTAAATCCAATAGTAATATTTTGAAATTCACCTTGGAATTGTTTAATATCGGCACGTGTATCAAGTTTGCCATCAACTGCAGCCCTCGAAAGTCTATTCAATTCACCAGTAAGTTTCTTTAGTGTAGAAACCATTTCTTTCATTGAATTGAGCAAAATTCCTGTTTCATCTTTAGCTTTAGTATCAAGATCGACATTGATATTGCCTTTAGCAATAGAATCAGCAGCAGCAACAGCTTTAGATAATGATTTTGTGATTCCTTTTGTAATAAGGAATGCCATTAATATAGCAAAAGCTAAAGCGAATATAGCTAAACCAATAATTACAGTCTTAAGTGTTTGATATGTTTCATGAGCCTCATCAATTGATTTATAAGTCAACTCAGTTTGATAAGAAATGAGAACATTATAATCATCCATATAAGCTTGCTGGCTCTTTCTTAAGTCATTAAGGAGGAATTCAACAGCTTCATCCTTTTTACCTGCAAAATAAAGATCTAAAAGCTTAGTTCTGTCTTGTAGGTATATTTTTCGATGTTCAGCAATAGAATTAAGAATTTCTTTGCCTCTTTCACTTTTGATTGTATTATTTAAAGTATCAAGAGTTTTAGTTATTATTTCAGAAGTTTTTTCAAGTCTGACTTTTTCGTAATTGATTTTTTCAATTTGGTTAGGATTTAGAAGAATAATGTTTCTAATAGATCTGGCAGCGGTGTTTAATTGATTAAGTACTCTATTGGCTTGCTCTACTTTCGGCATTCTGTCTTCTTTGATTTTACTCATATCATCATTTAAACTACTTAAACTATTAAGAGATATAAATGCGATTACAAGTAGGAAAAAAATTACAAGAGAAAATGCAATACTTAGTTTTACTCCTATTTTCATATACGACTCCATTATTTGTTAATAAGTATATGCCATGTTATCGACATATTTTGTCCAAACTTCAGTTTTTATTCAAACGCAAGTAAATGTTTTTTGTTTTACAATCAATAAATTAATATTTTGTAATTAATAATTTTTCTTTGGATATTTAAAATTCTTTGCTATATTTAGGAGGAAAGAGTACATGCGAAATAAGAAAAATGAATTTTGGGCTCGGACTACAAGTAGAAAGTAATCGTAAGTGATTGAAAAATAGCTAAATAATGGTTGTTGATATTTGCAGTATGTCGGTTGGGTGTCTTTTCTTGATTCATGATGATTTGAATCAAAAATATACATCTAAGTCCCACAAGGAATAAAATGATAATATATTAATC
>JAUQWR010000386.1 GCA_030835065.1 Candidatus Kapaibacterium sp. | reverse complement strand
TTATCGCAGTGCTGCTATATTATTTATATGAAATTGAAAGAAAAAAGGCTATAGATAGTGATCTGAAAGATTATGCCAATTTCTTGGTTTCTGAGATGGGGGGCGAATCGGCAACTCTTTCTGAAGTATATGAAAGATTGCTTTTAGCAAAGAAAAAACAAACTGCTAAGCCAATTAATAATAGGTTTATTCTATCCAGCAACGATTCTGTTATTTATGAGGGAACATCGATTTTTAACATTGACTCTTTGATTGATGTGCTCGAACATACTAAAGAATTTTCGTTCAAAGAAGCATACAATACTATTAAATACAATGGAATTGAGTTTAGAACATATTCAAGCCCTATAGATACCCGAAGGTTTTCGAAAAGATTTCAGAAAGCCGGATTCAAAGATTTGCGCCTTACGGTATTTACTCCAATGAATAAATTTTATGAATCAATAAATCAGCTTCAGACAGTTATGATGCTTGTTGTTCCTGCATCAATATTCTTTTCGGGTTTGATAGGGCTTTTTATTGCTCGTAGGGCACTATCGCCAGTTAAGACTATCACCGACACAGTAAGTGCAATTACTACCGAAAATCTTGAGTTGAGAGTGCCCCGACCCAAATCAAATGATGAACTTGGTCAGTTAGTTGATACTTTTAATGATATGATCAATAGATTAGATAATACTTTTAAGATTCAAAAAAGATTTATAGCTGATGCATCACACGATATAAGAACTCCACTGACAATAATCCAGATGGAATTGGAATTGCTTTTGAATAGAGATAATGTATCGCAAAACACCAAAGCAGTTATAGACAAATGCTATAAAGAAACAATATCATTATCTCAATTAGCAGAAAATCTTATGTTGCTAGCCAGGGCTGATTCAAATCAATTAAAATTAGACAAGCAACCATTTAGATTGGATGAATTGCTTATAGATACAGTTTCTAGTTTCAACAAATTAGCACAATCCAAGCATATTAATTTCCAAATTGATATCGGAAATGAAGAAATTAAATATTATGGCGATGAAAATTTGATAAAAAGGGCTTTAAATAATCTTTTAGATAATGCTATTAAGTTTTCAGATGATGATTCAATTATAAATTGTAAGCTCGAGCAGCATGCAAACGACATAATATTGATAGTAAACAATAGAGGTCCAATTATTTCATCTGAAACATTGCCTTATATTTTTGATAGGTTCAGACGTGGCGACCAATCGCGAACAACTAAAGGATTTGGGCTTGGGTTGTCAATAGTTTATGCCATAGTAACTGAGCATGGAGGCGAGATCAACGTGCAATCTGATGAAACATTGGGCACGAGCTTTGCAATACATTTATTTAAGAGTGAGATAGAAGAATAAAAAAATGCCGCCTCGAGATTAAAAGAGACGGCATTCTTAATAATTAATCACTCAATATTAGAGCATTGCAGCAATAACAAGAGAAACAATAGACATCAATTTGATAAGAATGTTCATAGCTGGAGCAGAAGTATCCTTGAAAGGATCGCCAACTGTATCGCCCACAACCGCAGCTTTATGAGGTTCAGAACCTTTGTAATAAGTTTTACCATCGATTTGAACACCTTCTTCGAACATTTTCTTAGCATTATCCCATGCGCCACCAGCATTAGCTTGGAAAATAGCCATAAGCACACCAACTACAGTTACGCCAGCAAGCAGACCGCCAAGAGTTTCAGGTCCGAATGCAAAACCAACCACAACAGGTACAATAACAGCTAACAAGCCAGGGAGAACCATTTCTCTGATAGCAGCTTTGGTAGAAATACTTACGCATTTAGCATATTCAGCTTTGCCTTCGGCTTGATGGAAAATGTCAAGATCTTTTGAATCCCATTCATTTTGTTCTTTATCTCCATATTTTTTCATAACAGCCAAAGCAGCCTTCAATGCCGGAATATCAGCAAATTGGCGACGAACTTCTTGAATCATAGACATAGCGGCTCTGCCAACTGCGCCCATAGTCATAGCTGAGAAAAGAAAAGGAAGAATACCACCAATAAATAAACCTGCCATTACATTAGCTTTAGAAATATCGATAGATTTGATATGCGCAGCTTGCATGAAAGCACCAAAGAGAGCGAGTGCAGTCAAAGCAGCGGATCCAATTGCAAAACCTTTGCCAATAGCAGCAGTAGAAGTACCAACAGCGTCTAATTTGTCTGTACGTCCACGTACATCATGTGGTAGTTCGCTCATTTCTGCAATACCACCGGCATTATCAGAAATAGGACCATAAGCATCTACAGCCAACTGAATACCAGTAGTAGCAAGCATACCAACAGCAGCAATACCAATACCATAAAGACCGGCAAAATGGAATGAAACTACGATTGCTATAGCTATCAAAATAACAGGAATAGCAGTGCTCATCATACCAATACCCAAGCCAGCAATAATATTAGTAGCAGAGCCTGTAATTGATTGTTCTGCAATTTTCCTTACAGGAGGTTTGCCTGAGCCAGTATAATATTCTGTTATGATACCGATACCGACACCTGCCACAAGACCAACGATAGTAGATAAAAATATACCAAATGATGTTATAGTATAGGTAGTAGAATATAAAGGATCGTTATAAGTCCATGAAGCTGGAAGCATCCAATTAATAATGAAAAAAGATGAAGCAATCATTAGTACTGAAGCTAAGAAAGTACCCATATTAAGAGCAGTCTGAGGATTGCCGCCTTCTTTGACTCTAACTACAAAAGTGCCGATAATGGACATAACGATACCGACAGCAGCCAAAATAAGAGGAAGAACTACTGCAGAGATATTACCAAAAGTAGTACCTGCAAATTCAGGAATACCAAAAAATGAAGTACCGAGAACCATAGCACTAACAATAGCTCCGACATAAGATTCGAACAAATCAGCACCCATACCGGCAACATCACCAACATTATCGCCAACGTTATCTGCGATAGTTGCAGGATTGAGTGGATGGTCTTCAGGAATACCTGCTTCGACTTTGCCAACAAGGTCTGCACCAACATCTGCTGCTTTAGTATAAATACCACCACCAACACGTGCAAACAATGCAATAGAAGAAGCACCGAAAGAAAAACCTGTTACTACATTTACAACTTTAAGAATAGCTTGAGCAGAGCTAATGCCGTCAAACATATTGTTGTAAATTATGAATAGGGTGCTAAGCCCAAATACACCAAGCCCAACTACACCCATACCCATAACTGAACCACCTGTGAACGCAATCAGCAGTGCTTTGTTCAGTCCGGTACGTGCAGCAGCAGTAGTGCGCACATTGGCTTTAGTAGCTACTTTCATACCGATATAGCCAGCCGAACCAGAGCAAACTGCGCCAATCATGAAAGATAAGCCAAGAAGGGTGTGAGAATCTTGTGAATAAGCACCTTGGAATGCTAAAAGAACAGAAACAAGTACAACAAAGATTGCTATTACTTTGTATTCTGCTTTGATAAATGCCATAGCACCGTCAGCAATAAATTTGGAGATTTTTTGCATTTTCTCCGTTCCGGGATCTTGTTTTCCAATCCACGCTGCTTTGATATATGTAAATAATAATGCAGCTAATCCGGATGCCGGTACTAATAGTAGTAAATTATCCATAACTTTAGCTCGAAATTTTTAAACAAACTGTTCCTTCAAATAACTAAAACCGGAACATGCAAAAATAATCAGATTGGATCAATATCTAATGAAAAAAATCAAAAAAAAAGCACTCTTTCCGAAGAAAAAGTGCTTTTTTACTTGCTTGAAATCTAATCTATTTGTTTTTTTCTTTAAAAATCACTTCACTTACCTTCAAATCGAAAGGAGAAGTAATTTTAATATTTGTTTCTTCGCCTTCTACAACCGACACTTTGTAGCCGATAAATTCTACGAGCGATGCTTCGTCAGTGCCTTGGAATGATGCTTTAGTAGCTTCAGTATAAGCTTTAGAAATAATATCATACCAGAAGGCTTGAGGAGTTTGAACCAAACAATGTTTGTTTCTGTCTAAAGTGCGGACCACAATACCTTTGTTATTTTTTTCTTTGATAGTATCTTTAGGAATAGTAATTGGTATTGCCGCACCGTAATCTTCGGCAGCATTAATCAAATTTTGAACTAAAAGAGGAGAAGCAAAAGGACGAACTGCGTCATGAACCAAAACGATTTCAGACTCTTGAACGCTTTTGGTGTGAATGCCGTTGAAAACAGAATCTTGGCGCTCTAATCCGCCTATAACTACTTCTTTTACCTTATGACATTCGTATTTTGCAATGATTTCTTTTGTGAATGTAAACCATTCATTATGAACTGGAATTACTATCGATTCGACATCATCTATTTTATCGAATATTCTGATAGTATGTATTAAAATTGGAATTCCGTTCATTTCGATAAACTGCTTGGGCATAGTTGAGCCAAATCTTTTGCCTATGCCACCTGCCGGTATTATAACACTACAATTCATATTCTTTTCTGGATTTGTTTTACTTATAATCAAGTAAAATTAATCATTTTTTTTGATTTTTCAGCCTAATTTTTATTTTGACTTAAAAATTTAATTTAGAATAAGCTAATTGTTAAAAAAATGATTTTGAATTTCCTAATTTCATTCTAATATTAAGTCCAAGTTTATTAAATTTGTAAGTTTAATTAATGTGTTAAATCATAACGCTTTTAGCGAAAATAATATATAAAGAATCAAATGCTTCAAGTAGTGCAATATCAAAAAGACGGTTCGATGCTTGTGGAAGAATTTCCATCACCAAGCTGTATCGAAGGCGGTATATTAGTAAAGACATATTTTTCTTTGATTAGTGCCGGAACTGAAAAGGCATCAGTGGATAACGCCAAGGGAAGCTTGTTCGATAGAGCTCGAAAGCAGCCAGACCAAGTTAAGTTGGTATTAGATACAATCAAGAAAGAGGGTTTGCTTAATACCATTAAAAGGGTTCAAAACAAATTGGATTCTTATAAATCCTTAGGGTATTCTGCAGCAGGAATAGTAGTAGAATCTGATTGTTCTGAATTTAGTCCGGGCGATAGAGTTGCCTGTGCAGGTGCAGGCTATGCCAATCATGCAGAAATGATAAGTGTACCAAAAAATTTAGCAGTCAAGCTACCTGATAATGTAAGTTTTGAAGATGCTGCTTATACAACTCTCGGAGCAATTGCAATGCAAGGCTTCAGGCAAGCAGAGCCTGTATTGGGCGAAACAATTGCTGTAATCGGATTAGGGCTTCTTGGGCAGATTACTGTTCAGTTGCTCAAATCAGCAGGTTGTAGGGTTATTGGCTTGGATATCAATGAATCTCTTTTCGAAAAGGCTCGCAGTTTTGGAGCAGATAAAACTATGCTCAGCAGTTCGGAAAATAAAGATTCAATTTTAGCATTTACTAGAGGCATGGGATGCGATTCAGTTATTATTACTGCTTCAGCAAAGTCAAATCAACCTATAGAATTGGCTATGGATATTTGCCGTAAAAAAGGCAAAGTTGTTGTTGTTGGTGATGTATGGATGAATATAGCACGCGGAGCATTTTATCTTAAAGAAATTGACTTAAGAATTTCCTGCAGCTATGGTCCTGGCAGATACGATGCAAATTATGAACAGAGAGGAAATGACTATCCTTATGCTTATGTGCGTTGGACTGAAAATAGAAATATGCAAGCTTTTATTGATTTGATTAGTTCCGGAAGAATGGATGTCAAATCAATGACTACACATGTTGTGGATATAAAGGATGCTGTTAGAGCTTATGATATTATAGGCGGAAAAATCCAAGAAAAATACCTTGGTATATTATTGAAGTATAATCCTGAAAATGTTGATACTAAAAAGAATATTAAAGTAAATACTTATACTGCTGCAAGCAAAATCAAGCTAGGATTTATTGGTGCCGGTGGATTTGCAAGCAATTATCTGTTGCCACCTTTGAAAAAATCAGAAGTTGATTTTGTAGCTGTATCGACAGCGACTGCAGTCAATGCAAAGCAAGCAGCACGCACATTTGGTTTTGCAGAAGCCTCTACTGATTCTGAATCTATTATTAGAAATAAAGATACAAATTGTATATTTATTGCAAGCAGACATGATTCACATGCCGAATTTGTAAGGCTTTCTATCGAAAATAATAAACCAGTATTTGTAGAAAAACCGTTGGCAATAAATTTTGAACAATTGGAATCAATCAAAAGTGCTGTCGAAAAATATTCAGGCAGAGTGATGGTTGGATTTAACAGAAGATTTTCTGATTCTTTCAAATCGATTGCCGAATTCTTTAAGAATAGAAGCGAGCCATTGGCTATGACTTATAGAGTTAATGCTGGTTTTATTCCAAAGTCGCATTGGGTGCATGAAGAAAATCAGGGGGGCCGTATTATCGGCGAAGTTTGTCATTTTATAGACACAATGGTATTTCTATGTGGTGCTTTGCCTATCAAAGTTTCTGCAGAATGTATTTCCTCTGATAATATAGAAGTGAATAACAATGATAATGTTATCATTTCTTTGAAGTTTGCCGATGGATCAATTGGAAATATTAGTTATCTGGCAAACGGCGATTCTAGCCTTCCCAAAGAATATTGCGAAGTATTTTGCGAGAGAAGTTCTGCCATTATGGATAATTTTACAAGTGTTAGTCTTTATAGAAAATCAAAGAAGAAAATATTAAAATTTGATGGTAGAAAAGGAATCAACGAAGAAGTCGAAGCTACAATTAATTCGATTAAAAATGCTAGCTCAATGCCAATTCCATTCGACCAATTATATGCTACCAGCAGGGCTTGCCTTTTGGCTGTCGAATCCTTAAAGACTGGTAATGCTTATGAAATATGATGAAAATATTAATGAAATAAATGTAGGTTGTTATGACTAAAAAACTTTTATTTGCTGTTATTTTGATGTTTGTTGGTTTTGCATATGCACAAGCATATAAACCATTTACTCCGCAGCAGCTCAAAACAATTATACCATCAGACTCCCGAACAGTAGTTAGTTTGGCAGGCTCTTGGGAAAGAAGTTATGATGGTGAATGGGAGGCAGCTACTTTGCCTTTGTCCGAACCGGAAAACAAAAAAGTATCATACAAGAAAACAATCAAAATCGAAAAGGGAATGGCAGAGAGCCATACTTGGCATTTGTATTTTCTCGGTTTGAATCATCAAGCCGAAATATATTTCAACGACCAGTTCGTCGGTAGATATGTTGCTGGTTTATCGCCAATTATGATAAGAATCCCCGACAAAATGATCAATATTGGAAATAATGTTTTGCTTGTTCAGATCAATACTGCCGAAGCTGCAACAGGCCAGATTATCCGCCAAAGTATTACTGCCAAAAAAACTTATACCGGAATTATCAGAGAAGCATTTTTGGTGGGTACACCTTCTGTTTGGGTTTCTGATATTAAATTTAATACTAAATTATCCGGCGATTATTCTAACGGCAATATTAAAGCAAAAGTTTCTATATCTTCAGGCAAACTTGCAGGATTGAGTAAATTGTTATCTAAAGACTCGACTTCTAATAACACAGCTGTAATACAAAGAGCTGATGTTTTGGTTGAGCTTCAGTTGGTGCGAAAAAGTACTAACGAAGTGATTGCTTCTGCTGAAGCTAAACGAATTGTATTCGAGGCTGAAAGAACTGTTGTAAGCGATTTTGAAATAAACGTAAGCAATCCAAATTTGTGGTCGCCAGAAAATCCTAATTTATATGATATAAAAGCAAAAATTACACATCAAGGTATTACTATTGATGATATGTCTGCTCAAATTGGATTTAAAGATTTGAAAATTTCGAGTGTTGCAGGCAAAACAATAGCTTTACTTAATGGAAAACCAATTGAATTGAAGGGTGTATCTTATGTAGAAGATCATCAGGTTTCTTTGCAGTCTTTATCTGCTTTCCGTATGGAAGAAGATGTTTTGATGATGAAGACTTTAGGTGCAAATTTAGTAAGATTTACTTACAATCCTCCGCATCCTTACTTCAGTTACCTTTGCGATAAATATGGATTGATGATGATGATTGATCTACCGCTTTATAACGTACCATCATCAATTTTGAAATTGGACGAAATCAAAGTATTAATGAAAAATTATACTAAGCAATTGGTTAATACTTTCAATAATTCTGTTGCTTTGATTGCTTATGGTGTATCTGATGGATTGAAGGAAAATGATATAAGTAGAGATTTTAATAATGAAATAGTAAATCTATTCAGAAATTTATCTAATAAAATGTTGTATAAAAATGTTCCAATTGGATCGCATATAATTCATACAGATGGATATGATTTTATTGGAATTAGCTCAAGAAAAGAATTTAGAAGTAAAGAACATCTTAAAGAAGATATTATTCAGATGAAAAATCTTTTGGGTAATGTTCCATTTATGATGTCGTTTGGTGTAGCTGTTCAACCTTATAATCATAATGGCTATTCCGATCCACTTTCGATAGAGCATCAAGCATTTTATATTAAGAACCACGTGATGGTATCTCGCGAAACAGGTGCTTTAGGTACTGTTGTATCAAACTTTAATGATTTTGAATTAGATAATCCATATTTAGTAACAAATATTGATAATTTATATTTAAGTACTAGTGGATTGACTGATAGATATAGAAACCAACGTCTTGCGTTTAGGACACTTCAAGCGTTATTCAATGATGAAAAAGAACCTTTATTGAATGCAGGAAGCTATACTGAACAGGCTCCAGTAAGCTTTATTGCTATTGGTATTATTTTGGGCGTTGTATTTTTCTTTTTATTGAATAGATTTAGAAGATTCAGAGAATATTTATTCCGTTCAATACTAAGACCATTTAATTTCTATTCTGATATTAGAGATCAAAGAATAATTTCCTCATTCCAAACAATTTTATTGGGATTGTTAATATCATTTA
>JAUQWR010000385.1 GCA_030835065.1 Candidatus Kapaibacterium sp. | reverse complement strand
TCAATGGTACAAAGATGGCAACATGCTTGCTGATAATTCAATTTACTCTGGCACTGAAACATCTAAATTATCTATTGGTGCTGCTATTCCAAGTGTTGCTGGCAAATACTATGCTGTTGCTAAATTAGTAAATGCAAACTTTAGCTTGAAAGGCAATGATATTACAGTTGGTATTAACAAAATTCCTACTATCACTGTCCAGCCTGAAGCTAATATTGCCGTAACTCAAGATGCTGAACTGAAGATATCTGTAGTTGCTAATGGTGCCGCTCCATTGACTTACCAATGGTACAAAGATGGTGCTCCAATCCAAAATGCTACATTAGACACTTACACTGTAGACAAAGCATCTATCGCAGACACTGGTACTTATAAAGTAATCGTTAAAAATGATTGCGGTGAAGTTTCATCCAACGAAGCTTATGTATTATTAGTTGTAAAACAATACACATCAGTTAATGACGATGTATTGCCAGGCGCTTATATGTTGATGCCTGTTACTCCAAACCCAGCAAGCGCCACAGCTACTGTAGCAATGTGGGTTCCTGAGCAAACTAATGTACGATTATCAATCTCCGATATTACTGGCAGAGAACTTGTTGAATTGTTCAATGGAACTGCAAGTATTGGAAGACAAGAATTCAAAATCGATGTCGATAAATTGAATCTTTCAAATGGAGTTTACATATTAAATATGTCTAGCTCTAAAGTTCAATTAAACGAAAAGATAATCATTTCAAAATAAGTGAATTATTAATTTGTTATAATAAGCAGCCTCAAATTATTGAGGCTGCTTTTTTTTTAATTTGAATAATTTAAATATTTAAATAGTAAAATATAAAGCTGATAATTCCGACTAATTAAGCACATAGGGTTATAAGTTTTAAAATTACAAGAATATTAGTTAATTTTGTAATTATTTTAAATATTAATACAAGTCTGATAATGAGAAACGAAAATCAAAAAGCTAAGCCGAGAGCCAAAAAACAAACTGAAATTAGAAGTAATTCAGTAAGAATAAACAAATATATTGCAGAGTCAGGACTGGCTTCAAGACGCAAAGCAGATGAATTAATCGAACAAGGGTTAGTAAAAGTCAATGGAAAAATTGTCAAAGATTTGGGTACGATTATTTCATATTCAGATTTTGTAACGGTAAAAGGTGACCCAATTAGTGTCGAACAACACTATATATATATAGTTTTAAACAAACCCAAAGATTATATAACAACAACAAAAGACGAAAAAGGACGCAAGACCGTCCTAGACTTGGTAAAGAAAAGAGCAAGAATATATCCGATTGGACGATTAGATAGAAATACTACAGGTGTCTTGCTTCTGACTAATGATGGCGAATTGGCACACAGACTTACTCATCCGAGCTACGAGATTGAAAGGCTTTATAATGCAAAACTTGATAAACCAATGAATCTCGAAGATGCTCAAAAGCTTTCCGAAGGCGTTGAATTAGAAGACGGTATGACTGCACCTTGCGAAGTGTTCGTTATGCCAGAAGATAAATCAAAGGTTAGAATTTTGCTCAAAGAAGGCAAAAATCGTGAAGTTCGCAGAATGTTTGAAGCTGTCGGCTACGAAGTAAAACAATTGGACAGAAAAATGTTTGCCGGAATTACTGCCCAGAAGTTGGCTCGTGGAGAATACAGACATTTAGAGCGCAAAGAACTGCAATTTATTAAAAAATTAGTAAAACTATAGTTTTTTGAGGTTATATGAAAAATAAGCTGATTTTCTTGATGGCAGTATTCCTATTGCCAATTGCACTATATTCTCAAGAAGAAGGGCTTACTAAATCAAGTAAGAATAATTCAGTTGTGAATAAAAATTTGGACATTCCAAAAGATATTCGTGGCAAACTTAATGAGTTTTTTAAATTAGTTATTAAAGGCGAAGTATCTACTGCTTTCCAAAATTTAACTGTAAATAGTCCTATTGCTCGTAAGGAATCTGAAATAAACAACTTGATAAAACAAGCAAATCGTTCATTTGAGATTTATGGCGAAATTAAAGGATTTGAAGAAGTTGATGTCGAAATGCCTACTCAATGCCTGCTTAAAGTCAGATATGTAGGCTTGCATTCAAGATATCCGCTTAGATGGATTTTCACTTTCTACAAATCACCTGATCTTGGCTGGATTATTACTAACATTAAGTTTGATGATTTGAGCGAAACTCTTTTTAAAGCTGATTAATTTTTCTTTAATCTTTTCATTACTATTTATGTAATTTTGTAGTTTTGAAATTGATTAATTGGATTATTATTTTGAGAGATATTAAGCATCTTGAAACCGAAAATATTAACAAACTAATCTTTAAATTTTCGGTGCCGGCTGTAATTGGCATGCTGGCTAACGCTTCTTATAATATTGTCGATAGGATTTTTGTTGGTCAAGGGGTGGGCTCCTTAGCAATATCAGGCGTTACTATCATTTTTCCCCTCGTTATTGTTGTTTTAGCTTTTTGTATGCTTGTCGGAATTGGTGCTACTGCGCAAATCTCTATCAGGCTCGGCGAAAAAAACAAATCAGAAGCCGAACACATTTTAGGCAATGCCCTCTCGCTTAGCCTTATTTTTTCATTTTTGCTAGTACTCATTACCATCCTTTTTATGGATAATATTTTTTATCTTTTTGGTGCAGAAGAAAATATTATCCACTACACCCGAGACTATACCAAAGTTGTGCTCTGGGGTATTCCTTTCCAATTGATTAGTTTTACTCTCAATGCTATTATTCGTGGAGAAGGCAATCCAAGAATGGCTATGGCTACTATGATTATTGGTGCTATCCTCAATGTTTTCCTCGATTGGTTATTTATATTTCCGCTTTCAATGGGTATCAAAGGTGCTGCACTTGCTACAATTATTGGACAATTCATTAGCATGCTTTGGGTGCTCTATTACTTCATAAGTAAAAAATCTTTACTTAAATTGAAACTCAAAAATTTGAAATTAGATCCTAGAATTATTAAAGTAATTTTTGCTGTTGGTGTTTCGCCTTTTGCCATGCAAATAGCTTCTTCGGTTGTTATTACCATCTACAACCAAAAACTTATGCAATATGGTGGTCATAATGCTGTAGCGACTATTGGTATTTGCCATAGCATTGCAATGTTTTTCATGATGCCAATTTTTGGTATTAATCAAGGCTTGCAACCTATTATTGGCTACAACCACGGAGCTAAACATTTTCATAGAGTTAGGTCTATTCTCTTTAGAGGTATGACTATAGCAACAATTATCTGTACAATTTTATTTTTTCTTACCATTTTTATGGCAGACCAAATTGTATGGCTATTTGCTAAAGACGATATTGCACTTCTTTCTATGGGGTCGCATGCAATGAGAATATTCAATATTATGTTTCCTATTGTTGGTTTTCAGGTTATTCTTAGTGCTTATTTCCAAGCTACGGGCAATGCATCAAAAGCCATTATTATGACTCTTACCCGTCAGATTATTTTTATTATCCCAGCTATATTCATACTTTCGCATTTATTTGGATTAAATGGGCTTTGGCTTACCAGTCCTGTTTGCGATTCTATGTCTGGAGTTATTGCCTTTGCTTTTCTTTTGATCGAATTATCAAAGCTCAACAAGAAAATCAAAGAGAATACTAATTTAGCTATATAATTTTATTAAGGATTTAATATTTATCTTTTAATATTAAATCCATTTTATTTTTGTAATTTTGTTAAATTGATTTAGAAAATTTTCTGTAAATATATATGGCTTTGCAAGGCGGACTTGGCGACTCTCCAGATTTTGCTTCTTCGGGAAGAAGACGCACTTTCAAGATATTAATCAGCTTGATTTGTATTACTTTTATTCTTCGATTAGCTCAATTGCAAATTATTGAAGGAAGTGAATATAGAAATGTGAGCCATGCCCAAGCTATCAAAAAGGTAAGAATTGAACCCTTTAGAGGTAATATGTATGATAGAAATGGAATCATGATAGTTCATAATGAACCCTCTTTTTCTGTAAATATCACACCTTATGAATTCAAACCCTATGCAATGCCATTACTTAGCTCACTATTGCAAATGGATTCATCCGAAATTCATCGCATTTTAGATAAATATAAAAACTACTCTCCTTTTATTCCTATAAAAGTATTTCGTGATGCTGATTTCAAAACTGTATCTTTAGTATCTGAATACTATGACTACTTGCCCGGAGTCGATATTAATGTCGATTCTAAACGACTTTATGAATTCGATTGCAATATGGCTCATCTACTTGGCTATACACGCGAAATTACCAGTGAACAATTAGCCAAAAAACCATATTACAACCCTGGCGACGTTATCGGTCAAAGCGGTCTCGAAGGCTATTACGAAACATTCTTGCGTGGCAAAGAAGGTATTCAATTTGTTGCTATCAATAAATCTGGTAAAAAAGTAGCAAGTTTTGATAATGGTACTAAAGATATACCTGCAAATAATGGCTTCGATCTTTATCTTTCTATTGATATTAAATTGCAAGAAATGGCAGAAAAAGCCTTAGAAGGCAAGCGTGGCGCTGTAGTTGCTATAGACCCTAGTACGGGCGAAATTATTATTTGCGCTAGCAAACCAGACTACGACCCTCGTTCTTTTAGTGGTAAAGTTCCTGCCGAACTATATAATAAACTGAGTAGCGACGAAGCAAGTCCTCTTCTTCATAGAGCAATAATGTCTCAGTATCCTCCTGGATCTACCTGGAAAATGCTTGTTGCTATTGCTGCTCTCAACGAAGGTTTAATTGACGAAAATACTACAATCAATTGTCCTGGTGGCTTCCAGTTTGGAAATAAATTCCATAAGTGCCATGGAGCTCATGGCTCAGTCAATGTTCGCTCTGCTATTAAAGGTTCTTGCAATACTTTCTTCTATCAGCTTGGGCTTAAAATTGGTATGGCTAATCTCGAAAAATATGGTCAAATGTTCAATTTTGGAATGAAAACCGGTATTGATCTGCCAGGCGAAAAAATTGGCAGACTGCCTACCACTAAGTGGCTTGAACGTATCTACGGTAAAGACATTGCCGTCAAAGGACGTTTAGTTAATTATGGAATCGGTCAAGGTGAAATTCTTGTTACTCCTTTGCAAATGGCTGCTTATACTGCTGCTTTAGCTAATAATGGTACTTATTACCAACCTCATATTGTCAAAGCAATTAAAAATAATTATACAAACAAGACAGAACCTACAAGTTATTCTTATAGAAAAATTCAAATCAATCCGCATATTTTTAAAGTGATTCAAGATGGTATGTTCGATGTAGTAAATGCTGCCGGTGGTACTGCTTCAGTTGTCAAAGTTGATGGAGTTTCTGTTTGTGGCAAAACTGGTACTGCCGAAAATCCTCATGGCAACGACCATGCTTGGTTTATCTGCTTTGCACCACGCGAAAACCCTAAAATTGCTATGTGCGTTTTTGTAGAAAATGCCGGTTTTGGTGGTGCTATTTCTGCACCTATTGCCCGAGATCTTCTCAATGCTTTCTTCCATCCTGAATCCATCGATCTGAAAACATATCAAGGTACTGCTCCTGCAGACTCAAACAAAAAAGTCACAAATACAGAGTATATACCTGACTAATATGTAACTTATATATATTTCTTTTGTTATTATTTAATTATCCTATTCATTACATTCTGGGGTGTGTATGTTAAAGTTTTTTTCTTACACTATTATTACTTTCATCCTTTTTATTTATCCTAGCTTTGCTCAAGAAATTAATTCTCCTGAAAGCATTTGCTACGATAAAAAAAGAAATTATTATTATGTTTCTAATG
>JAUQWR010000384.1 GCA_030835065.1 Candidatus Kapaibacterium sp. | reverse complement strand
ATTCAAAATTTTGCGAAAATCGATAGCCATCGCACCACGTTTTTCTGATTTTCTGGCTTGGAAATATCTCAATTCACTTTCAGACATTTCTGAAGCAGGAATTCTATACAAACGCTCCATTTCTTCGTCTGGTTTTTCTTTTTCTGATTGTCTGATAAACTCAATAAATTCTATTCCTGCATCAGGAGTAAAACCACCAAATTTAACCATTAAATCGCTAAGTTTATCTTTATTTTCATCAATAGCATATTTGCCAGGATAATTTACTTCGCCGGTTACAACTACATAATTCATTTCTTTCCATTTTGGAACCGAACGAATATAAACCCTATCGCCAGCTTCTAAAGCAAAGTCATTATCTTTTTTGATATTATTATTCATAATATCTTTCCAATTGGACAGATTTAAATAAAATCTATCAAGAGCTTTGCCTCTAAACCTTGCTATTTCGACCGAATCGAGTGATGCAGATTCCAAAAATCCCATAGAAAATCGTATCAATGTAGATAGTGAATCACCCGACACATATTCAAACTCACCGGGAGAGGCAACATCACCATATATTGCAATTGAATTTTTTTCACTATTTGGCGGTACTATTATATTATCTCCGCCTAGTACAAATGGATTTGCATCAGATTCGCCAAGCAAGAAAAATCTCAGAAGATCTACTTTAATTCTTGAATTTGATCCTTCCCTTATCAAGTATATATTTCTAATAGAAGCATCATATTTTAGTCCGCCAGCTCTTTCAATAATCTCAGATACTCTATCGGCAGCGGTAGCCGGCACAATATTCGGCTTTAGAACTGCTCCGGTAACCGATACTTTGAATTTTCTGACATCTTTGAGCACAATATCAATATCTTCTACTCTATATACATTTTTAATTTTTTCTTTTATTAAATGATAAGCTTCAGATAGCTTTTTTCCTTTTAGATTTACAGCACCAATAGTTGGTATCAACAACTTACCATCAGGAGAAATCTTAATATCCATTTGTTTGGGTTTAGCAGCCATAATACCAATCGAAAACTCATCATAAGGACCAACAACATACTTGTCGGGATCAATTTCCTTTTCTAGTAGTCCGGTAGTTTCCTTTACTACATCTTTAGTCAATTCACGAGCTAAGGTATCAAGTTCGCCTTTTTTTGCACCAGTAAAAAATCTATAGTCCAACTGAGCATTTCCAAGTGCATAAATACTGAAAAATGCTATTATGACAAGAAAAAATCCGAATTTCCGCATTCGTTTCTCTTTAATATACATACACTAATAATAATACCATGCAAAAATATAAAAAAAAGCTTAAACTACACTATTAATTATTCTTGATTATTAATATATAAATTGGCTCTCTCAAAAGAAATATTGCTTTTACTACATTCACTAATCTCAATAAATTTGATATTATGTTTACACTATCAAACTAAGAAAACACTATTTTTGCTAATTTCATCACCCAATTCATTGACTGAAAAGATTCTAAAACTAGACAAGAAAGTATATTAGCAAATAATATTTAATCAGAATTCTAATTTATGATTTATATGTTTTAGGTTGTACTTAATCTTGGTTCTTCACATACAATTTTTAAAGTAGAATGGCAAAAAAGAAAAGATGCTTGAAAATATAAATTCAAGCATCTCATCTAAATAAAACACAATTATAAAAAAATTATCCTTGAGAAGTAGCAACTCTAGCATGTCTCAAAACTTTATCATAAAGCATATATCCGGTTTGGAAAGTTTGGGCAACAATACCTTCAGGATATTCGCTAGGCATAATCATCATAGCTTCATGAAGGTTTACGTCAAATTCTTTACCGGTAGGATCCTCCATTTTTTTTACGCCATTATCATCGAGAGTTTTTATCACTTTCTGATATATCATTTCCAAACCTGTAACTATAGACTGGACATCTTCAGACTTCTTTGCCGAGTCAATAGCAGCTTCAAAACCATCGACAAACTCCAACAAACTAAAGAGTAATTTCTCATTAGCATATTGAAGCATATCTTGCTTTTCCTTAGCAGTACGTCTGATCACATTTTCAAGTTCAGCTGCTTTGCGAGCAAATGCATCCTTATATTTTTCAGTTTCTTGTTTGTATTCTTCAATTTGATCCATTAAAGCATCAAATTCTTCTTTACTAACGAAATTATTTTCAGTTGTTTCATCAATTTCGACAGTTTTTTCCTTTTTATCTTTCTTCAAATCTTCCTCTTCATTCTCCAAAAAAACATTAATATCTGCAAGTGTATCATCACTTATATTTTCACTCAAATTTTTATCAGCTTCATTAGCATCACTAATAGGAATATTACGTTCGCCTTGTTTGCCATAAGCTTTAGCAATATCTAATTTGCTAGCTGCTGTTCTCAACGGTTTTTTTATCCAGCTTTTATCTTCCATACTTTCTCCAAAATATTCACCATACTTTTTTAATAAGACGACAAATATATTTGATAATTATTCTTTTACCCTTAATTCAATAGTTTTAATCATATTATCGAATAATTCTCTATAATGATTAAAGAAATCCTGAGGTGCTCTGAAGTAAGCATAAAATATTTTTTTATTTTTTGCCATCACAAATTCATACATTTGATATACAGTTCCGCCATTAACAAACTGCACTCTCACATGGTTTAATTGTCCTTGCCATCCATTAGCAACAAATTGTTTTTTCATAAACAAGTCATATTTAGCATAAGATTTGCCATTTTCAATTTGCGAACCTTCCCAAAAGGCAAGCAAAGCAGCATCAGAAGAATCTTTAAATTCGTTTGGTATTTTTCTATCTAAAGTCAATGAAGCACCAACAAGCATTCCTGCTTCATTTGGATTTAAAGAATCCTTTGATATAATAATTTCATCTTTTTCATCTTCGTTGCTAAACCAAGCAGACCAAGATTCAGGAATATCGATTAATATAGATCCGGATTTATCTTCAATCCTTTTCATTTTCAAATTTTTAATATCAGGCATCAAACTAAGTTTAATTTTTTGAATTTGATCTCTATCAAATTTTGCCAGATCAGAGCTGCCCAATTTTTCGTAAGCAATAGCTCTATTATTTAATACTTCTACATCATCAGGATTAAATTCTAAAGCTTTAGTATAATCCTTAATAGCCTCTTGATATTTTTCAAATTTAAAATAAGCATTAGCTCTATTATAATATAAAGTTGGGCTCTTAATTCCTAAATTCATAGCTCTGGTATATTCACTGATAGCATTTTTGTAATTTTTTTTCATATAAAACCAGCGCGCACGATACATTGCCAGCTCAGGATTTTTTGGGATAAGCTTCATAGCTTTGTCAAAATCCATTTTAGCGGAATCCAGCAATTTAGCAGATAAATAGATATTACCTCTATTAGAATAAGCCTCACCAAATTTTTTGTCAAGCTTAATTGCCATAGTAAAATCTGCTGCAGCTCTATTTAATTGGTCAATATATGAAAAAGCCAAGCCTCGATAATTATATGTGTCAGGATTCTTAGGATTAATTTCCATTGCTTTCGAAAAATCTACTATAGACAAGAAAAAGTCGCCAACACTTAGATAAGCAACGCCTCTATTATAGTATGCTTCCTCCCTTGTAGTATCCTTACTGATATATTCACTGAATATATTAATTGCTTCAGAATAATTTCTTTGTTGGAGCGCCATAGCTCCTTTTTGCAATAAATCTTGAGAATAAGCGCTTGTTGCTATTAAAGCAAAAATGACTACTAATAATACTCTTTTCATATTTATTCCTTGTTCTTTTGTTTAAGCTTTGGTTCAAATTCTTGAATATACAAAGGGTCGTATTGATTTGTATCGCAAAATTTATTATCTATATAATATTTTTCGGCAAGACTCACAATCATTCGAGCATCTATAATATTTAAACTATTTATTTTAATTCCTTTATCTATTTTGTTGCTGGCAGGACCAACTACAATCGAATCAGACCTGACGATATCGGTCAGTTGAGATTGTTCTACTATCATAATCTCAGTACTTGGATTTGCATTATTATCAAATTTTTGCAAATATACTAATTCCTTATGCGAAGGAATCATCGCAATGATTTCTTCGGCATTAGTAATTCTTACAAAATCAATAGCAGAATATGCTATTGCATTCAATGTTGGTATTGAGATTAATTTTGTTGTATTAGCAAAGCATAGACCTTTTGCTAATGCAGCACCAATCCGAAGCCCGGTAAATGAGCCCGGTCCGGATGATATAGCAACAGCATCTATATTTTCGAATCCAATTTTATTATCATGCAAAATTCTTCTGACAAATTCTGCTAATAATCTGTCGTGCGAATTGCCTGAATATGAAGTCAATATACTCAATATTTTATTTTCGTGGCTCAATGCTACACTACAAGCCGAGCCAGATGTTTCTAAAGCTAATATCATATTCGTTATTATCCAGATTTAAATAATAACAAAATTACTATTTTTTTATAATTTATGGAAATAGCTTTTAATATTTAGTGATGCCCTCCCTCCCACACCTCAAATCAAAACTTGGTCCGGGGTATATTTTGGTTTATCGTTCCCCATTGTAAATCACCTCCTTTAGGTTTTTTGCATTTTTTTTTTACTTTTTTTATAAAAACATGTTTATTTTAAATTATTATATATGTCAAAGATAATAATTTTATCGACAATATGGACTTAAACTATATAAAAAAAATATTCAAGTCTGCACTTACTCTTCTTAGTGCAGAAGCTTTAAGCTTGATTTTAGCTACAATTTTTTCTATTCTTCTAGGCAGGTTGCTCGGTGCTGAAGTGCTAGGCATCTATTCAATTGCCTTTGTTATAGCCACTATTATTCGCACTCTAATAGATGCTGGATTTGATATTTCAATTCCCAGAGACGCACTGTCAGGCATCAACCCAAGATCATTGGTAAACAACGCAAATAAATTTAAAATTATTAGCTTTGCTATTACATTAATTCCAGCAATTCTTCTTTGGTTTTCGGTTTCAAGCGGGTTTGCAATCATTATTATTTTAATATGGAATTTGATTATATCACTTTCCTCTTCCTACAAGTCTTTATTGAGAGCCAATGAAAAATTTTCGATAATATCTCGAACTGAAGCTTTATTTAATATAATTTTATATTCTATCCTATTTTCGATTTTTACTTTTACTGATTTATATCTTATCTATCTTGCCTATTTGCTTACTGAAGCAATAAAATTATTTGTATATACTAAACTTACAAAGCAGTTTTTATCTAACGATACAAATACAATTGCCAAACATTCATATGTCGAATTATTCAAGAATCAATATAAACTAATAATTGTAAATTTACTAAGTGTCGCGCAATACAGAATTCCACAATTCAGCACTGCGTGGTTTGCCGGAGATACTGCATTAGGTCATTATTCGGGTGCAATGAGATTTCTTACTCTCCTAAGGATAATTCCAGGAACGATTCTAAACACAATGCTTCCGGAATTTTCCAAACCTGAACCTAAGAAAAACAAGTTAGTTCAAGCATTCTCATTAGCTACACTTACAGGAATTTCGATAAGCTTAGCAATGTATTTCCTATCAGATTTACTAATCAAATATACTTATGATTTTGTGGATGCTGTTCCTATTCTGCAAATATTATCTTTTACTTTTTTGCCGGTGTCATTAAATCTGACTTTAGAAGCCTTTTTGCTCTCAAAAAAATTAGAATCGCAAGTAAATAAAGCCTTATTATTTTCATTCATTTTTATATTAGGATTCTCTTTTTACTTATGCCCTCAAATTGGAGCAATGGGTTCTGCAATAGCAGCATTATCGGGCGAGTCTGCTCTAACTCTTCTATATTTAATAATTATTCTAAATAATTATATCAAGAAATAATCAAATATAAATTATTTTTTTATCATTTTTTAATATTACTAAAATAAACAATCTACATTCCCGTCTATTCATATAATTGGATATATTGGATTGTACATTGAAACGTTTGACTATTGATAAAATCGTAAGATTCGCATTGGGACTTGCAATTTTCATTTTGGGAATTGCATATGAAAGCTGGTTAGGGATATTTGGGATAGTTCCCATAATCAGCGCATTAACAGGCGCATGTCCGATTATGCCCTGTTCAGGTTCATCCTGCAAAATTGATCAATCGGAAAATAACCAAAAAACCGGGTAGGCTCCCCGGTTTTTTTTTGCTTTCAATTTATTAAACACTCTTTATAAATACTTTTTTTGTAGCTTCTATAGAAATAATTATTCCTAATACAAACAAGATTAAAGCAACAGCAACCAAAATATAATTACCATTTGGATAATACATAAACAAGGCTTGGTAAATCAATGCCAATTCTGTTATTATTAGCATTATAAATCCAGGGATCAATGTGTACCATTTGGGTTTTCCTTTGCTAAATAACCATGCTGAAATAACAAACAAAGCAAGTGTTGCAATCAACTGATTAGATGCACCAAATACGGGCCAAATCACTTGATATCCATTAGCTACACACATTATATAGGATAATATAACACTAATTCCTGTAGCAAAATACTTATTAGAAAATAAACCTCCATATTTTACTCCAAGAGTTTCAGTCACAATATATCTATTCAATCTTGATGCTGTATCCAGTGAAGTAAGAATAAAAGCATTCAACATTAAAATTCCAAATTGAGTACCATACTCGAAAGGAATGCCTAATATGGCTACTGATTTTGCTAACGCTACACCAAATACAATATTTGCACTCTTTCCCAATAAGCCTTGGAACGAATTTAAGTCGCTTGAGCCAGGAGCCCAAGTCAATACAGAAGCAACCATAACAGTAACCAATAATGCAAGAGCACCCTCGGTAAGCATACCGCCAAATGCCACTTTTTGACCGTCTGATTCCTTATCCAGTTGCTTTGCACTTGTGCCACTTGATACAATAGCATGAAAGCCTGAAATTGCTCCACAAGCTATAGTGATAAACAACATTGGA
>JAUQWR010000383.1 GCA_030835065.1 Candidatus Kapaibacterium sp. | reverse complement strand
CAATATAATATCCAAGGATTAATTATGAAATATTTATTCGCTTGTCTTTTATTGTCTTTTACATGTTTGCTAAATGCCCAAAATCGAGCAAACAATATTTTGTTTAATAGAGATTATAACATGCATTTCGAAAGAGCAGATCTTGATCCTAAATTCGAGAAAAGCTTCTACGACTCCAATTATATTTCCTTTTGCATGAGCAATAAAAATGGGACATTGGCTCTATATACAACTTATTTTGGATTATATTCAAGAACAAGAAATCCAATAATTGATATTAATAATTATTATTATTGGTACATTCCAGTTATATTGCCTTACGAAAATAGCGATTCTTTATATCACGTTTTTTTTAGTCGAAGAGATACTCTTTTTACATATTTAGTTGATGCAGAATATAATGATGCAAAAGGAAGAGTAATTCGCAACGATACATTTCCTGACATAATGCCAAACAAATTTTGGGGAGCAATTAATTATATAAAAGCTAATAAACCAAATGATTTCTGGTTTATTTATATAGTAAATGACAGTACTTTAAAAGTAAGATATTTAGATAAAAATGGACTTCATAATACTTCTGATAGCATTAACATCAAAAATCTTTATAATTCAGGTTATTGGTATAACAATTGGATGCATATATCACCCGATAGAAAACGACTTTATATATTTGCAAATTCACAATATTATCTTGTTGATACTTTGAAATTAGTTGTCGTCGAATTTGATCCCGCTAATGGTAAATTTAATTCCTATAAAACTTATAATATAAATTTTAATTCAAATAATTGTTCAATAAGCCTACTTAAATCAAGTATATTATCTCCAAATGGCAAGTTATTGTATGCAAACATTTTTTATGATCGCTATTTAAAAACATCTGCCGGGAAAGATTCATTAGTAAAATATCATGGTTTATTTCAATATGATATTTCAAATATAAACAAAGGAATTAGTGAAAAGCTTATAAGTTCATCTATTTGCAATAATTCTTATGAAGTGCGATATATTGATATGATTCTTGCTCCTAACAAAAAAATATATTTAAATACTGTAAATCAACACAATATTGGTGTAATCAATAATCCTGATAAAATCGGCACCGCATGTAATTTTGATAGTATTATTTTTGCTATGCCAGTTTCGAATTATTATAATTATTTTCCTAGCATATATATGGATGATATTTCTGCACTAAGTTTTCCAGATACATTAAATTATTGTGAAGGATCTGATATTGATATTTATCCAGACCTTAATAGTAATAATATTCCGGATTCCATTATTTGGAAAGAGAAATATTCATATCCTATAAATACAGAGCACCTGATTATCAAAAATGCACAAACTTGGATGTCGAGCAAATATGAGGTGTCAGTTTATTATTCTAACGTAGTGGAGCGTGACACAGTCTATATTTCTATTAATCCTAATCCTACTTTTACCGTTGATATTCTTCCCACAAACAAACCTCAAATTGGTGACGAAGTTACTCTTAGAGTCAATTCTACTATGAGTAATCTTAGTTACCTATGGAATACTGGCGAAACTACTCAGGAAATTAAAACTAAACAAGGTGGCAATTATTATGTTGCTGTTACAACTGATAAAGGGTGTAGAAATGTATTTAATCTTACTTTGAATTTCTATGATAGATTAGAAGTAGATATTCAAGGTGACTCAGTTCTATGCGATGGTGCTAAAGGCTCACTATACGTAACTAATAATGATAATCTCAATTGGGAATGGTCTAATGGTTCGGTTGGTAAATCAATCATTGTCGATAAAGCAGGTAAATACTGGGTTAAAGTTAATAAAAATGGTAAATATTATTATTC
>JAUQWR010000382.1 GCA_030835065.1 Candidatus Kapaibacterium sp. | reverse complement strand
TTAACTATTTCAGCTTCTGCAACTACATTTTCATTAAATTCTTCAGGTAGATTAAATTCTTGAATGATAGCCTCAAATTCGGCAGAAGGATCGCCAGCTTTTCCAATAATCTGAGTAACTTCTACAGTTGGGCTTTTAGTAGGATTATCCCATTGCAAAAATTCAGCTGCAACTTTATCGCCTTCGTCAGCCCCATTAAGTTTGTTTGGAGGAATAAGGAAATCAACATAATGATGAGCTTCATCAGGAATGAGAAAATAGAAATCGCCATCGAAATCGACAGTGCCGACAATACGTCCTTGATTGCGTTCAATTACTTTGATAACTTCGCCGCGGAATTTCTTTTTGTTTTTCTTCTGAGCTAATAATTGTACTAAGACTTTATCACCATTCAAGGAAGTGAAAAGATTTTTTCTTTTGACAACAATTTTAGGAAAATCAGGATCATCAGTAAAAACAACACCTGCATCATCCGAAATTTCTATAATACCAGTAATCCCGCCTTCATAAGGAGAAAATGGCAAAGAATACTTTCTTCTGCTTGACTTTTCAATTTCTCCGGATTCGACCAAAACGTCTAAAGTTTCTCTTAAATATGGATATTCAATAGAATCTGAACCAATACCTAAAATTTTAGATAATTCATTTAATTTTAGCGAGCCCCCGGATTCGCGTATGGCTTTTAAAATTCTTTCTACTAATGTTTCGCTTTTCATAACATATCTCAAATAAATTTGAATTACTCAAATATAATGAAAATAGGATTGTAAATAAAGCTATTTATTTACAATCCTATTCTAAATAAATATAATTTTAATAACGATAGCTAACACCTAAAGCTAAGTTTAGTTGGTGTTTTTTCAAAATATAATCTGAATAATGTGCAGGATCGCTCATATCGCCATAATTGGCTCTTAATTCAGAAATTTCATTCCAGCCCATCAAGAAGTCGAGTTTGATATTTTTGCTTAATTGTACACCGGCTCCTAAATTGAAATAAGTATGCTTAGCATTTGCAATATCCTGCTGATAGGGCGAAGTTTTTATAGTATAAGATGCACGAGCTTGTACTGGTAACATAGGTATTTGATACTCAGCTGCAAATCCCCAAGTAACCTGACCAACCAAATATTGAACAATATCATTATTTAAAGCAGTAATATCATCAATAGCATCAGTAAATTCCATTTGAGTAACATCAGTATATTCTACACCACCGCTTATAGTTGCCCCATTGACATGGAAAGACGCACCTGCAGAATAAGTAAAAGGTGTATGGAAATTGTAAGAATTTTCGCCATTGCTTATGTCTTTATCAGTAATAATTTTACCAGTATTGTCTTTGTCGAATTCTGCAAAAACATTAGTGCTAAATGATTCGGATACTTGATACCAAGTAGGAGTTTTAATACCAATACCTACTCGAAGAATATCATCCCATCTATATTGAAAACCTACTAATATATTTAAACCAGTAAAACTTTGATTCAATTTTTCAGTAACTTTCAATTTGTTAATATCATCGACATTTGCAGTATTATAAATATTAAGAATATCAGATTCTTCGAAAACACGTTCATAGTCATATTCGCCCCAAATACCTGAAAGAGTAAAACCCAAGCCGAAATTGTCGCCTATATCAAAAGCAATGGAGCCGGAGATATCGTGAGCGCCGCCATTTTCTTTCACAAAGCCAGATTGGTAAAGACTATCCTGAATATTTGTATTAAAATTATCGTCGGCTAGTAAAAACTTTTTAACCCAAGGAGCACCTTGAGCAGCAGATTTTGCAATATAAGTATTGTTTTTATTGAATCCGTTGAATTTATAAGAATTATTATAGTCAGACAAAAGGAAGTAACCTACAGCTACAGCACTTCTTTTTTCACTGAAATTAGAAGGCGAAGAAAATCCAATATGATTAAAAAATTCATTATTTTGATTAAATTCATTTTCTACATCTAAAAATTCGCTAGTATTAGTATTTCTAGAAAAGCCAAAACTTGCAGAAAGTTCATTTTTTCCAATCAAAGTAAGCCCAGCCGGATTATACAACATAGCACCAATATCATCAGCAATGCCGTAATATCCAATATTTAAAGCAGAGACTCTAGGACTGATCAAGCCATTTTGGTTTGTAAGCCTAAGTGCATCTTCAATAAATTGAGCATTTGCTGAATTTAAAGCTAATACAAACAACGCTAATAATGCTAAAACCTTTATCTTCATTATCTCGATCTCCTTGATGAGCCGCTATTGTTGTCGTTATTTCTTGGTTGTGGTTCGCTTCTTCTGCTATTGCCTTCCGATCCTGAACGAGATGGAGGAGGAGTATAGCTTTCTCTTCTTGGTTCAGCCTGACGAGGTTGAGGTGAAGATGAAGGGGCAGATTGTCTAACTCTTTCTTCTGGTTCACGTCTTTGTACTGGGCTGGAAGTTTGCTCTCTTTGTGGTTGAGGAGAGAATTGTTGTCTTTCATTCCTTGTAGGGCTAGTTTCTGTTCTTCTAGAATCATTAGAACTAGGCTGAGGAGTGAAATCCATATTTCTAGATGGCTTTGGACTAGAATTTGAACTATTTAAATTATCTGCGTCCATTCTTCTTCTAGGAGAATCTCCATTATTTCGCTGTGGAGCTTCATTAGTTTCGCGTCTTGGACTAGGACTTTCGTTTTTAATATCTCGATTGCCGCTTGGGCTTGGTGAATCATTTCTTTGTGGTTTGTCATTTGGTCTTAATTGCTCATTTTGAGCAGGCTGACGAGAATTACCTTCTTGACCATTATTTCTAACAGGTTGATTTGCATCAATTCTTACAGGTTTATTACTTGATTTGATGTCTTCATTTCTGACAGGTTGTCTAGTATTAGCTTCCTGTCCATTATTTCTTACAGGCTGATTAGCATCCATTTTCACAGGATTATTGTTTCTTCTAATATTTGTATTAGAATTCCCTGAATTTGGCGATACAGTTTCAGAAGCATTTCTTTGATTTGTTTGTCTTTCGCCGGAGCGAATATTACTATTATCATTGGTTCTAATTGTACCGCTTGAAGGAGTAGAGCCAATAACTCTTCCACCACCTCTAACGTTTGAATTATCGTCGCGAATAGTATTATATCCACCTCTGGAAACCCCAAAATTACGTCGAGAATCATTTACGTGTCTATCCCTCGAACTTGGGCGTGAATGCCAATAATCGTAAGGATAATATCCAGCAGTTCTATATCTGTCGTAATAATCGTAGCCATAGTAGCCGCCATAATAAGGATAATGATTATATCCATGGTGGTGATTCCAATAATAAGGATTATAATTATAAGCATAAGGATAATCCCAATAATTATTATAATACCATGGATCGTAAGGTGTTGGGTACCAGAATGGTGAATAATAGTTATGCCAAGGTCTGTAATAATCTCCAACAGTAATTACAACATTGGGAGCGGGAGAATATGAAAAAGCAGCATACCAAGGTGATGCTATTAAGCTAGGACCGCTGAAAGGTCTTACCCAAATATCATCATTATCGAAGTAATAATTATTAACAACAGTCTGCCCGTCACTACTTTGATATGAATCAGTATAAGCAGGGCTTGTGTTTATTGGCTTATTATCAGTATAAATTGGTTCAGATGCGTAATTGCTCTGATCATTATAATTTTGATCTTCAACAACTTGGGCATTAGATTTATAGCTTTCTTTTGCTTCTTTTTTGCCACGATTATTAGAATATCCCCAAGATTCGTCGGAATAATTATTAACAGTGGTGCAGGAACTAAACCCAATTAATCCTGCAATTGCTACTAGCGATATGTAAATAGTCTTTTTCATAATATCCTCCTTTTATATTATTTACGGAGTTACATTTTTTTAGTTTCATTAATTATCAATTTAGATATTAAATTTATAATTATCAAGAATTAATTTATTTATAATAACATTTAGAATCCCAAAAAATTGCAGAATTTTGTGAAAGTCTGGATGATACATAATTATTAGCTTTGTTAAAATAATGAAAATAGCTTAACGTTTTACTTTTCGTTATATTAAAATAAATCAAGGAAGTAAAATGGGAACAGTAATATTAGCAGCAAAAAGAACTCCAATTGGCACATTTATGGGGAGTTTGTCTTCATTATCATCGCCCAAATTAGGGGCAATTGCAATCAAAGCAGCAGTAGAGCAATCCAAAGTCGATGTTAATGATATTAATGAAGTGATTATGGGCAATGTGTTGACTGGTGGAGTAGGGCAGGCACCAGCGCGTCAGGCTTCAATATTTGCGGGCTTGCCACTTTCGGTAGAATGTATGACTATCAATAAAGTCTGTGGTTCGGGATTGAAGTCAGTAATGCTTGCAGATCAGGCAATCAAATCGGAGGATGCAGAATTGATAGTTGCCGGAGGACAAGAATCTATGTCTAATGCTCCATATATACTATTCAAGGCTCGTAATGGATATAGAATGGGCAATGGAGAGCTTACTGATTCAATGATTCACGATGGATTATGGGATGTTTATAATCAAATTCATATGGGGAATGCAGGGGAATTATGCTCTAGTGAGTGTAATATTAGCCGGGAAGAGCAGGATGATTTTGCTATAATGAGTTACAAAAGAGCTCTTGATGCACAAGCTAATAGTCTTTATGATGATGAGATTGTTAAAGTTGAAATCGAAGATAGAAAAGGAAAAATAATTGTTGAAAAAGATGAAGAGCCTGGCAAAGTGAATTTTGATAAAATCAGAGAACTAAAACCAGCATTTAAAAAAGATGGTACTGTAACAGCTGCAAATGCTTCATCAATTAATGATGGCGCTGCTGCCTTGCTTGTTGCATCAGAAAAATATGCTAACGAAAAAGGATTGAAACCTTTAGCCAAAATTATTGCTCATGCTTCTTTTGCTCAAGCTCCTGATTGGTTTACAACCGCTCCCGCAGAGGTTATTAAAAAAGTACTGGCAAAAGCCAATATGAAAATCGAAGATATTGATCTATTCGAAATCAACGAAGCATTTGCTGTTGTACCAATTTTTGCTCAAAAAAATCTTGGTATTCCTCTAGACAAAATCAATGTTCATGGAGGTGCTGTTTCGATTGGTCATCCTATTGGAGCATCAGGGGCAAGAATTCTTACAACATTAATTTATGCACTTAAAAGATACAACAAAAAGTATGGATTAGCAACTTTATGTATTGGCGGCGGCGAAGCTAATGCTATGATTATTGAAAATGTAGCTTAAATCGGCTTTTATATAAAATATTATTCGAAATTATTAGTTTATATACGTTTGAGATTGATTAAAATGAGATTTGGTTTGACGGAGAAAATATGAATATAAAGACTAAAGAGGGAGTCGATACACTATTACGCAACCGACATAGTAAGATTTATAAGAAATTGCTCGGGCAGGATACTTCATTAATTATTGACGATCCACTCGAAAATGATATGGTATTGAATATGGGACCCCAACACCCTGCAACTCACGGTGTGTTGAGAGTGCTGTTGCGTCTTGATGGCGAAACAGTTATTAATTGTATTCCCGAATTAGGATATCTCCACAGAGGTTATGAAAAATTAGCCGAAAACGTTACTTACCATGAGTTTATTCCTCATACAGACAGATTGGACTATCTATCTCCACTTTCTAATAACGTTGCTATCACTTTAGCAATTGAAAATTCTTTAGGAATTGAAACTCCAATCCGTGCTCAATGGATTAGAACTTTAGTTGCCGAACTTGCTAGAATTTCTTCGCATTTGATGGCTATGGGCTCTACTTGTATGGATGCAGGAGCTTTGACTATGCTCTTGTGGACTTTCACTGAAAGAGAAAAGCTTTATGATATTATTGAATTGATTTGTGGAGCTCGTTTCACTACTTCTTATACCAGAATTGGTGGCGTTGCCAATGATATCCCTGAAGATGCTCTTGCTAAGTTGAAAGTTTGGATGGATGATTTCCCATCTCAACTTCAATATGCAGAAAAATTAGTTAACCGCAACAAAATATTTCTTAATAGAGTTTCAGGTATTTGCCATGTGCCTAGAGAAAAAGCTATTGAACTAGGGCTCACCGGACCTACTTTAAGAGGATCGGGAGTGCCACGCGACCTTAGACGCGACGAACCTTATTTGGTATATAATGAATTAGATTTTGACGTAATTACATATACCGAAGGCGATGTGTGGGCTAGATCTATGGTAAGAGTTCAAGAAATGAAACAAAGCTTGAAAATGCTTTATCAGATCTTGGATAAAATGCCTAAAGGTGATGTTATTGCCAAAAAACCTAAAGCTGTATTACCTAGAAAAGCTGAAGTTTATACAAAAATGGAAGAATTAATTAATGATTTTATGTTGATTAATTTTGGAGCAGCTCCAGAATCGGGCGAAACTTATACTGCTATTGAAGCTCCAAAAGGAGAATTAGGATTCTTTATTGTTTCTGATGGAACCGGACATCCTTGGAAAATGAAAATTCGCTCTCCTTCTACTTCCAACTTGCAAAGCTTGGCTTATATGGTTAATGGCTCTATGATTGCTGATGTTATTTTGGCTATTGGATCTATTGATCCGGTTATGGGTGAAGCCGATAAATAATCGATTATGATTAAATTGAAAAAAAACCGTTGGAATAATCTTTCAACGGTTTTTTTTATATTTCTATTTTGAATATTATATCTATACCAATTGAAATACTATTGTTTTTCCACTCATAATTGTTTTTTACTTTTGTAACATAATA
>JAUQWR010000381.1 GCA_030835065.1 Candidatus Kapaibacterium sp. | reverse complement strand
GATTTTTCGCATTGAAAAAAATGAAAAAAGAGAGCTAATCTATGGAATTAATACAAAAACCTTAAATTTAATCAATCAAACAAAATTTTTGCAATAAATATTTTCCCCATGCCAAAAAATATTCAATGTTTAGGCATGCATAATATATTTATTAGAATAACAAAAATATTTAGTATCTATCAAATAATAATAGAATTATAAAATCGTCTCTTAAAAACTTAACAAGAAATTCAATTTTTTTGAATAAATATTTAAAAATTTTTTCGTAATTTTGCGTTCACTTTTTTGCAAAAGTTGAATATTTTATAAATAATAGATTGGATAGATAAAAATGGCAGACATCTCTAAATTAAGAAATATAGGCATAGCAGCCCATATTGACTCCGGTAAGACGACACTCAGCGAAAGAGTATTGTTTTATACCGGTAAAATTCATCAAATTATTGAAGTACGTAGCAAGACCGGAGCCGGTCCAACAATGGATTCGATGGATTTGGAAAGAGAAAAAGGCATTACTATTCAGTCCGCAGCTACCTATGCACAATGGAAAGATATCAATATCAACTTGATTGATACTCCCGGCCACATCGATTTTACTGTAGAAGTGGAAAGAGCTTTGAGAGTACTTGATGGTGCTGTATTAGTGCTTTGCGGTGTTGCTGGCGTTCAAAGCCAGTCTATTACAGTCGATCGCCAAATGCGTCGTTATGCAGTTCCTAGAATTGCTTTTATCAATAAAGTTGATCGCGCTGGCGCCAATCCTGACAGAGTAATGGCTCAATTAGAAGAAAAATTGAATCACCGCCCAGTTATGCTTACTATGCCAATCGGCTTGGAAGATAATTTTGAAGGTGTTGTCGATTTAATCAAAATGAAAGCTATCTATTATAAAGGAGCTAATGGCGAAGATATTATCGAAGAAGAAATTCCTTCACATTTAGTTGAAGAAGCAAAACGCAGACGCATGATTATGATTGAACGCGTTGCTGATTATGATGATAATATTGCTGAAAAATATTTAGCTGAAGAAGAAATTAATAATGATGAATTGAAAAAAGCTATTCGCAAGCATACAATCAATCTTCACCTTACTCCTGTGTTTGTCGGAACTGCTAAGCAAAATAAAGGCGTACAGACTATGCTCGATGGTGTTGAGCTATATCTTCCTACTCCTCTCGATGTGCCAAACTTTGGTTTGGATCTCGACAAAGAAGAAGAAAGAATTGAATTGAAATGCGATCCTACTCTACCTGCAGTTGCTCTTGCTTTCAAGCTTGAAGACGGTAGATATGGTCAACTTACATATATGAGAATCTATCAAGGTACTATTCGCAAAGGCGATAATATTATCAATATGGCAAACGGCAAGAAAATCAAAGTGCCTCGCTTAGTTCGTATGCATGCAAACGAAATGCATGATATCGAAGAAGCACAAGCTGGCGATATCGTTGCTATGTTTGGTGTTGATTGCGCGTCAGGCGATACTTTTACAGATGGATCAGTTAATATTTCAATGACTTCTATGTTCATTCCTACTCCTGTAGTTGAGTTGTCTATTGCTCCTAAAGAAAAGAGCATGCAGGTAAACTTCTCAAAAGCTATGAACAGATTCCAAAAAGAAGATCCTACTTTCAAAGTATATCGCGACGAAGAGTCTGGCGAAACTATTATCAAAGGTATGGGCGAGCTTCACCTCGAAATTTATATCGAAAGAATCAAACGTGAGTATAATTGCGAAGTAGCTGTTGGTCAGCCAAAAGTTGCTTATCGCGAAGCAATTACTAAAAAAGCTGAATTCAACTATACACACAAAAAACAAACTGGTGGTTCAGGTCAATTTGCCCGAGTTGCTGGTTATGTGGAACCACTCGATTCAGACAAATCAGACCAATATGAATTTTCAAATAAAATCGTTGGTGGTGTTATTGCTAAAGAATATATTCCTGCCTGCGACAAAGGATTTGCAGAACAATTGCATGAAGGCTTCTTGATAGGCCAGCCACTTGTAGGCGTAAAAGTAGAATTGAACGACGGGCAGATGCACCCAGTGGATTCATCAGATATGGCGTTCAAAATTGCATCAAAAATGGCTGTTCGCGAAGCTGTTGCTAAAGCTGGCGCTATGATTCTCGAGCCAATTATGAAACTCGAAACTACTGCTCCGGAAGAATTCCAGGGTGTGATTATTGGTCAGCTAAACCAACGCCGTGGTATCATTGTTAATACCAGCATTGATGCTGCTTACGTTACTGTCGAAGCTGAAGTTCCGCTTAAAGAAATGTTTGGTTATTCCGGTGATTTGCGCGGTGCTACTCAAGGCAAAGGCGAGTTCTCAATGGAATTCTTAAAATATTCTCCTGTTCCTAAAGCTGTTCAGGAAGATATCATTAAAGATTACCAAGAAAAACAAAAAAATAAATAATAAATTAAATCCCGATTGCTGATTCAATCGGGATTTTTTTTAAACTTTGACATATAATTCGACGTTATATTATTTTTTAATGAATAATAAATTAATATTTGCTAATATCTCAAGCCGATATTTTTTTTACTTCATTAATAGTATAGTTTAAGTTAAATTAGAAAAGAATGATTTCGTAAATTAAGACATTCGACTGAAATTTGGGTTTATATAAGCCGGATGGATTGAAGAACAGGGATATATGGGTTATCTGGCAGATTTACATACGCATACTCGATGCTCGGACGGCATTCTCAGCCCCGAACAATTAATTAAAGCCGCTATCGAAGTGGGCTTGTCTGCTATTAGTATAACAGATCATGATACTCTTGATGGCTGTATTGAAATTCAACCAGTTTTGAGTTCTTACAAAATCGATTTCATTACTGGTATCGAACTTAGCTGCTACGAAGATAACAAAGAATATCATATCTTGGGTTATGGAGTGGAACTCGATGATGCCCCTTTAGTAAAGCATATCGAAGACTATAAAGAATCCAGAATTAAACGCGCTGAAATGATTCACAACAAACTACAGAGATTAGGTATCAACATTAGTTTCACTGATATTCTCGAAAAAGCCGGCAAAGCTCCGGTTACTCGTCCTCATATTGCTGAAGTAATAAAGGATGCCGGTTATGTAGAAAAAACTAAAGAAGCATTTCACAGATTTATTGGCGACCATGGTCCTGCTTATCAAAGCAAAACTCTCTACCCCGTAGATAAAGCTATAAAGATGATAAACAAAGCAGGTGGCGTAGCTGTATTAGCTCATCCTGCTAATACTATTGAGCCCGCAAAGCTATATAAATTTATCGAATCAGGACTTGATGGTATCGAAGTTCATCATCCAATGCATAATGATACTCAAAGAAAATTTTACCATTCGATTGCAAGCCAATATTGGCTTCTCGAAACCGGTGGTTCAGACTTTCATGGCAATAGAGAATATGACTATAATAACTTCGGGAAAGAAGGTGTTGCCCAAAGCATTGTCGAATCTATCAAATATCACCGCCAACATAGATAATTAATTTTATTTTCTTATATTTAATTGTTGATTGCTATTGCTATATAAGCAATTTTTTGCTATTTTGGCGGATTATTCGTGGGGGAAATTCGAATGTTTGATGATGATAATCAAAATATTGATACTAATAATGAAAATTCATCACTAAAAGTTAAAGATTGGATTAAAATTAACCGTTGGTTTGTATTCCTTTTGGTTGTTGCTTCTGCTGTAACAACTATTTTCTATATTTCTAATGTTTTGGCTGTCAACGATTTGCTCGAGCACACCCAA
>JAUQWR010000380.1 GCA_030835065.1 Candidatus Kapaibacterium sp. | reverse complement strand
AAATTGCTTAACTATTTATATAATTTGGGAAATATCTGAATTTTGCAAGAAAAAAATAATCGAGATAGGGAGAAAATTTCCCTATCTCGAAAATTTAATAAATAATTCATTATTTAGATATTATCATCTTGCCGCTAAATACTGTTTTTCCGTCTTTGAGGATTGTATATAAAAGAAACTTGTTATATGTATTCTATTGATTTTATTTATCGACTTGCATAGGAATATTTCTTTTCGTAATTTTAATATTATATATATAAGGCTGTTATGAATTGTAGATGTTGGATATATTGCGTATTAGTAATATTAATAAACAATAGTATTTCATTCGCTCAATGCGGATGTGTAGGCGGTGCTGCTGTTGGTACATTAGTTCAATCTGGAAGCTCGAGTAACTCTGGAATATTAAAAAATAATAGTTTACGTACTTCAATATTTTTTGTTAATTCTTTTGGAGATCAATACTTCAAGGGCGATAAAAAATTAGATTCAGGTGTAATTAAAAATTATAATACAAGTTTTTTGGGGCTTCAATTTGAATATGGACTATTTGATAGATTTACTATTGAAACTCAAATTGGTTATTATGTCGATAAATTTCAAGATTTTGGTACATATACAATGCAAGGGAAAGGCTTTTCAAATATTTCTTTATTAGGGAAATATAATTTTTATAAAAGTAGAACTTACCAAGTCGAATGGACTTTAGGTGCAGGAGTGAGTATTCCTTTAGACCGTGGTGATAATAGTTTGCCACAGCATCTTAGAGCATCTTCAGGAGCATATTCTGCTAGTATAGTATCTTATTTGTATAAAGGTTACAAAAAAAATCAATTATATTTTATTTTATTAAATAAATATGATTATAATTTTGAGAATAATGATTTGTATTTATACGGTAATAACTTTACTAATTCTTTTTACATATCAAAAAATATTGTCGAAAAATTAAATACTGTAATTGGTATTAGAACTGATTACAGATCAAAAGATAAATATGATGGATATTATAATTATGACTCGGGGTGGTTTCAGTTCAGTATTTCTCCACAGATTAATTATTCAATTTATAATTTTAATATTGGTTTGTATTATGATATTCCTGTATATAAATATTATAATGGTACACAGTTGACCAGTAAAGGAAGTTTTGGCTTGAATATTAGCAAAGATTATGATTTATTTTCAACAAAGGATAAATAAATGAAAAATATA
>JAUQWR010000379.1 GCA_030835065.1 Candidatus Kapaibacterium sp. | reverse complement strand
GGAGATTATTCTACAAAAACTTTAATAGCAGATTTCAAAGGAAATGTGAAAATTGAAGATGATTCTGTTATTATTTTTGCTGATTATATTCATCATGAGCGCAGAACAAGAAATTCTATTGCTTCAGGTAATGTAATGATTAAAGGAAAATATACAAATGTCTTGCTTACTGGAGATTCTGTTGTAAATATTTCTGCAGAAAAATATTCAAAAGCTATTGGCAATCCTATATTAATTCAAATTGATACAGTCAAAAGTTCCAAAAATACTGATAGTTTGCTTGCTAAAACTGATACATTAATTATTCAAGCTGACCTGATGGAGGCTTATAGAAATCCCAATAATGAATTATATAAGTTTTCTGGTAATGTCAGAATGATTAGGACTGATGTAAGTTCAAAATCTGAAATTGGTTTTTATTTTAAGGATAAAGAAAGAATTCAATTGGAGCAAAATCCAACTGTTTGGTATGATTCTACTCAACTTCATGCCGATTCTATTGATATACAATTGCCTAATAGAAAACTTAATTTAATTTTAGCGAGAAATAAAGCAATAGCTGTAACACAAAATGATACTTTATTCTCAGATAAAAAAGAACAAATATCGGGTAATTCTATTTCGATTATTTTTGCTGCAGACTCATTAGATAAAATTGTTAGTAAAGGCGATGCCAAAAGCTTATATTTTATGAAGACAGATGGCAAACCCGATGGTATGGTGAGAATAAGTGCAGACGAACTTACAATTGATATAGAAGGAAAAACTGCAGAAAAAATTATTATGATAAATCAAGTGCCAGGAGATTATCTTCCGGAACAAATGATTTTCAGAAAAGAAAAAGAATATTATCTGCCATCTTTTAAATGGAAAAATGACAAGCCTGTCAAGCCTAAAATAGAATTGAGGTCAGAATAAACAATAAAACAATTATTAACATTAATATTTGAAATATTGACAAATGAATTAATAAGTCGTGAAAATAATATTAATTAATCAATATTCATCAATAATATTTCTTCAAATATAATATAATCCCTTATATTTCAAGGTCAGAGCCATTTTTACGTAAGTTTACCTATTGCATATTAATTTACAATATTATATCTTTGCTTTTGTCTATTCTACAAAACAATACAATTAATTTGGTTTAATTATTTTACATATATAAATTGATTAACAATCAATAATTGGCAAACACATGGGAACTGAACAAAAAAAAGTAGCAGTATTAATCGATAACCTCTACGAAGAACTCGAGTTTTGGTATCCGTATTACAGGATGAAGGAAGCTGGATATGAAGTATATTCTGTAGCAGCCGAGAATCGTCAATATACCGGAAAAAACGGCTTGAAAGTATTCCCAGACAAAACGATTAATGAGGTACTAAGTACAAATTTTAATTGTCTAATAATTCCAGGTGGTTTTGCACCGGATTATCTAAGACGCGAACCACAAATTGTAGAATTCGTAAAAAGAATTTACGAAAAGAACAACTTTATTGCTGCAATATGCCATGGTCCCTGGCTACTATCTTCAGCTGGTCTTATACGTAATAAGATGATTACTAGTTTTTATTCTATCAAAGATGATTTGGTCAATGCCGGTGCTTATTGGATAGATCAAGAGGGAGTTGTTTCTGATAGGATTATTA
>JAUQWR010000378.1 GCA_030835065.1 Candidatus Kapaibacterium sp. | reverse complement strand
ATTAGGTATGAATAATTACGATATCGATATTAACAATTATCTATCAGGTACTTATCTTTATAGCATAACTATCGATGGTATAAATGTGAAATCAGGCAAATTTAATATTATCAAATAATTAAATCATACACCCTGCTTTTTAAAAGCAGGGTGTCCTTTTAAGGAGTTTTATGAAATATCATTTATATTTTCTTATTATTCTATTTTGTGTATCAAATTCAATTGCACAAAATTGGACTACTCTCTATCGAGGTGGTAAAGTAGGTGAATCTCCTAATGCTCAAAACATACAAATACTCGACTCTTCGAATATATTTGTTACAATTCAAAATTCAAATAGATATTGTATTATCCACTCTTCTAATAAGGGTAATTCATGGGACACCCTTTTTAGAGAAGTTGATTGGGACCTACAACCTATTCCAATGCTTCTCAATATAAATGATTATTGCATCGTAACTCCAAAACTACATTTTTTGGCTTTTTTTGATGCTGGTATTCTTAAAATGAGTTCTGATTCCGGAAAAACTTTTTCTAGAATTTTCCTTGATTCTAATGCTAAAAATTCTGGAATCCAACGTATCATTATGTATGATTCTTTGACAGGTATAGCCCAAACGAAAAATGCTCTCTATGTCACCTTCGATTGTTGGAAATCTTGGAAAACCAGAACTTCCTTTAAAAGTAGCTCTTTGAATAGAGCCAGATTTATTGACAGCTATAATATTAGATTTATCTATCATGGCTCTTATTATATTAATAAGTCACAAAAATATATGAATTATAATATTAAAACAGATAAATATACTGAACTATTCGAATTTTACAAGGATACCAATAAAACTTATTTCGAAAACTGCAATGATATTGATATTGTAAATACAAATATTATTTATGGCGCTGGTAGTTTAGCTAATGGCAATGGTAATCAAAGCAGGGATATTATTTACAAATCTACCAATGGTGGCTACGATTGGACAAAAATTTATGATCAGGAAAATGTTCCTGTTTTTGGTCTTTTCGAAATTAGTTTTTATGACGAATTTAATGGTATTGCCGTAGGTCAGGGTAGTAAAATTCTATTCACTAAAGATGCAGGCAAAACCTGGGTATATGATAACCCAAAGGAAATGCACATAGGGCAAGATTCAACCTATGGTGCATTCAATCTTCATGTTGAATGGGCAGGTCGCAATCCTATTGTGGCAACTTATGGTGGCAATATTTTCAGATACGACGGCAATTTCTTTGAATTTAATTCCTATATTGCTCCATTTCTGATTCTCCCTGTTAATTTTTCTATTAATAATAATATTAATCCTACATTCAAATGGTCAAAATTAAATAATGTTCAAAAATATAATTT
>JAUQWR010000377.1 GCA_030835065.1 Candidatus Kapaibacterium sp. | reverse complement strand
CGCATAAGTTTTGCAAACCATCTTGTGGCAGAGGATTATGGTTGTCGCGCTTATCAGATCTATGGTAGAAATTGTTTGCACCTCCACGATAAGCAACTCCATGAAGAATAGGGCGCATATTGCGTGTACCATATAAATCTTCGTAGCCGTTTCCTCTATTATCAGTGATTTTTTCTCCGGCACAAATTGCTTTATACTTTTCTTTATAAGCTCTAATTCTTTGAATAATTTCGCTATTTTGGGCTACACTCGACAAAGTGAACACCAAAACAAGTATTCCAACGATGTATTTCATTATTTATTCCTGACTATTCTAAATCCGATTGTTTCTTTGATTTGATTAGGATTGCGGGAAGAATTTCTTAAAGCTAATTTGGAATCTACAAAAGAACCACCTCGGGCTACTCTTTTATTGCCAAAATTTGGTCCGATTGGATCTGAATCTTCGATGTTTTTATAATAATCTGATTGGTAATAATCCCAGCACCATTCTGCAACATTACCGTTCATATCGTATATACCAAATTGGTTTGGTAGTTTTGTTGCTATAGAATGTGGCATCATTCCGGAATTTGAAGAGTTCCATGAGTAATTTGATATTTCATTGCCGGGGAAATCATTATCATTTCCAGACTTTGCTAAATATTCCCATTCTGCTTCGGTTGGTAGTCGCCAACCTTTAGCATTCTGGTTTATTTGTACCTCATTAGTAGTTTCATTGATATTATAATACAAATCAAAACCATCGATAGTAGATAACTTGTTGCAAAACTTTATTGCATCAATCCAATCGATATTATAAACCGGAAAATTATCAGACTTTAATATTGATGGATTAGTTTTCATTACAAATTCAAAGAGTCTTTGATGAATTTCGCAAGTGGATACTATTAGATTTTTAGATAATGTTATTTCATTTATGGGTAATTCGTCGTCTAGTCCGTAAAGACTTCCCATGGAAAATTTTGATACTTCAATTTCTTTTGTATTATAAGGAGGAGTATTAGCGATATTTATATTTGCCGAATCAATCAAAATACTGTCTATATAAAGGAACAACTTTCCAGATTTTATTGAATCTCCAATAATAAGTTTAATTTTCGAATCGTTCCAACTAAGGCATTGGTTTGATTTAACAATAATTGAGTCATTAAATTTAAAGAAAGAATTAGAATTGATAGAGCCAAAAAAGCTTCCATAAAATATAATAGTATCACTAGGAAATGTATATGATGAATCTACTTTTAATAAAACTGGTTTGCCATTACCAGCCACAGAATTATCTTCGGCATTGCAAGCAAATAAAAGCAAACTCGATGCAATCAAAAATATATATAAAGCAAAATTCTTCATTTTTTTAATTATCGCACTTTAAAACAAACTGCAATTTAAGAAAAAACTCAAACTTAATTATCTTTTTCTTCGATAATAGTAAGGTCTTTAAGTGCTAAATCAAGGCGCTCGCGTACACCTTTATAACTTGAACAATGAAGAATATCATCGGCAAGTTGTTTAGTTTTTTGATAGGATGAATTTCTAATTCTATTTTTTAATTCAAGAATAATAGAAGGAGCCACACTAAGTTCGGAAATACCTAATCCCAGAAGCAAATCAGTAGAAGCAGCATGTCCGGCCAATTCACCACAAACACCTACAGGAATGTTTTTTTGATTGGCAGCTTCAATAGTTAATTTTATTAGTCTGAGAACTGCAGGGTGGAATGAGTCAAAAATATCTGAAACTAATTCGTTAGTTCTATCGGCAGCAAGTGTGTATTGAGTTAGATCGTTGGTACCAATGCTGAAAAAATTAACAGCCTCTGAAAGTCCGTCAGCAATCAAAGCAGCTGCAGGAGTTTCAATCATTACTCCGATTGGAATATTAGTATCGTAAGGAATTCCCTCTTCATCAAGTTTTTTCTTACAAATATCAAGCAGTTCGATAGTGTATTCCACTTCGTGAAGACTGGAAATCATAGGTAATAAAATTTTTATATTTTTATTTACTGATGCACGAAGAATAGCACGTAATTGAGTTTCGAATATATCTTTTCTAGACAAAAGGAATCTGATGCCACGAAAGCCAAGTGCAGGATTTTCTTCATTAAATGGAAGACCTTCAGAATATTTATCACTACCAATATCGAATACCCTAATGCTTACCGGAGTAGGATAGGCTCTATCAGAAATTTCTTTATACCAATTATATTGAGTATCTTCTTCAGGAATCTTTTTCAATTCCATTATCAAATTTTCTGAACGTACTAACCCTACACCATCTGCACCATTCAAAACACCGGTTCTAACGTCATCAAGAAAATTAACATTAGTTAGGATTTGGATTTTTTTGCCATCGATAGTTTCGGCTGGCATTTTGACTAAAGCACCCAGACGTCTTTTGTGTTCTTCAATTTCGCTAATTTTTTTTGTATATCTTTCGATAAAAACTTTGCGAGGGCGATTGATTACTATACCAGCAAATCCATCGACAATTAAGTCATTTGAGTCGTGAATTGCTTCGCAAGCATTTTTAACACCTATTACAGCAGGAATATCGAACGAACGAGCCAATATTGAAGCATGAGAAGCAATACTGCCTATTTCTGTGATGAAAGCAATTACACCTGCTTCCTTGAAATTGACAATATCTGTTGTAGTGAGAGAGTGAGCTACAACGATAGAATTTTTAGCAACCGAATAATTAATGCATTGGTTTTTTAAAACACTTATCAGCATTTGTTTTATATGGTCTAGTTCTACCGCACGTTCTCTTAAAATTTCATCTTTGGTATTTTTGAAGTAATTTCTTTGTTTTTCGAATTCTTGGACTACAGCACTTTCTGCAGAGAATCCTTTTTTGATAGTATTTTTGATTGAATCAGTAATGACCGGATCGCTTAGAATTAGCAGATTAGTTTCCATTATTGCAGCAATATTGCCTGTTTCGCTTTTGACTCTATTGAGGCTTAATAGAAATTGCTGAACAAGATCAGATTGAGCATTATCAAATCGGTTTAATTCATCATTAATCTGATCTGAAGGAATTTTTTCGTCAGGAACAATTAAACTTTCTTGTTTTATAACGAAAGCTTTGCCGATAATAATACCCGGAGAAGAAGGGATACCCTTCATAACCATTTGGTTGCCATTACCATTTTCGGTTTTTGACTGTTTTTCGACAACATCAGCGCTGCTAAAATCTTGAATAGTCATTAGCTTATATTTCTCCAAATCCGGCATCAAACAAATTAATCAGTTCCTGAAGTGCTTGAGCTTCGTCGTTACCGTCAGCTTTAATTAACAGCTTGCTGCCTTGTTCGGCGGCGAGAGTCATCACTCCAATAATACTCTTAGCATTGATTGAAAACTTATCTCTAACTAAGTAAATTTCTGATTTATATTTTGCAGCTATTTTTACTAAAGCTGCTGCAGGTCTTGTATGTAATCCTGCTCTGTTTTTGACGGTTACTTCAGCTTCAATCATAACAAAGTTATATAATAAATTTATAAGGCGTTTATTTATATAATCCCAATATAGGAATTTTAAAGTTAATATCAAATTAAAATAGATGATTAATTATCCACTTTTGTAGATGAAGGGCATAAATGGGAGACTGAACATTCATTGCATTTGGGTCTTCTGGCTATGCAAGTATTTCGTCCGTGATTGATAAAATAATGAGTAAAATTGACCCATAAGTCTTTATCAATCAATTTCATTAATTCAAATTCAATTTCTACGGCATCTTTTGACTCAACAAATTTCATCATATTCGATATTCTGATTACATGAGTATCTACTACTATTCCAGGTGTATTAAAACAATGCCCTAGAATTACATTAGCTGTCTTGCGACCAACACCCGGAAGCTTTAAGAGAGCATCCATTGTGTTTGGTACTTGCGAGTTGTGATTATCAATGAGCATAATAGAGGCATTTTTTAAGCTCTTCGCTTTTGCATGGTAAAATCCAGTTGAATAAATTTCCTTTTCAATAAATTCAATATCTGCTTTAGCAAAGTCTTCGGGTGTATTCATTTTTTTGAAAAGCACTTGTGTTACTTGGTTTACCCGAGCATCAGTACATTGAGCCGATAAAATTGTTGCTACTAATAGCTCGAAAGGACTAGAAAAATCTAATTGAATCTTGATATTTGGGTATAATTTCGAAAGAATGGAAATTGTTTCTTTAATTCTTTCTTTGCGTTTTTTTAAAGATTCTAATTTTTGCATAAAATTTTATAATTTCTTTAATCTTAATCATTATTTCACTTTAATTTAAAATATTTTTTGTTATTTTCGAAACCTTTGATTTTTTATTTTAGAAAAAAGTCAAATATCATAAATAATATGTTGAAAATTAGTGGATTAATCCAATATTTGAACAAAAAAATTGTCAATAACAACATTAAAACAACAAAAAGAGAGGGAAAACCGTAGATGAGAAAATGGCGCATTGAAGATTCGGCTGAGTTGTACAACACAACAGGCTGGGGGGTTGATTACTTTAATATTAATGAAAAAGGGCATGCTTGCGTAAATCCAAAGACTATAGGCAAGAGTGCACCAGTAGATTTGAAAGAGCTTATAGACGAATTGCAATTAAGAGATATATCTACGCCTGTTTTGATTAGGTTCCCTGATATTTTAGATAATCGAATTGAAACGATTTTTAATTGTTTTCAGCGCGCCACTGAAGAATATGAGTTTAAAGGTCAGAGCTTTATAATATATCCTATAAAAGTTAATCAGATGAGACCGGTTGTCGAAGAAATTATCAGCCATGGTCGTAAGTTTAATATCGGCTTGGAAGCAGGTTCAAAACCAGAGCTCCATGCTGTTTTGGCTACTATGACCGATCAGGACTCTTTGATTATTTGTAATGGCTATAAAGATCAAGACTTTATTGAATTGGCTCTCTTAGCTCAAAAAATGGGGAAAGAAATTTTCCTCGTTGTAGAAAAATTGAATGAATTAAAACAAATAATTACTATTTCCAAAAGATTAAAAATCAAACCAAATATTGGTATCAGAATCAAACTTGCTAGTTCTGGTAGTGGCAAGTGGGAAGATTCCGGCGGAGATAGAAGCAAATTTGGACTTACTTCTTCCGAATTGCTCGAAGCAGTCGATCTAATCGAAAAAAATAAACTTAAAGAAAGTCTAAAACTAATCCACTTTCATCTTGGAAGTCAGATTACAAAAATCAGGAAAATTAAAACTGCTCTTAGAGAAGCATCACATTTCTACGTTCAATTAAAAAAATTAGGAATGAATGTCGAATATGTTGATATTGGTGGGGGGCTTGGAGTGGATTACGATGGTACCAGATCTTCGAGTGCCAGCAGTATCAATTATTCCATCCAAGAGTATGTCAATGACGCGATTTCTACAATTGTAGATTCAGCAGATAAAAATGAATTGCCTCACCCTAATATCGTTATTGAATCCGGGAGATCCCTTACTGCTCATCATTCTGTTTTAGTTTTTGATGTATTGGAAACTACTTCTCTACCTACCTGGGATGAAGATGCTGAAATCGCCGAAGATGAACATGAATTGGTTCAAGAATTATTCAATGTGTGGAATACTTTGAATACAACAAATATGGTAGAGCATTGGCACGATGCTCAGCAAATCAGAGAAGAATCTCTTGATTTGTTCAGTCTGGGTATGTTGGACTTAAAGGATAGAGCAAATATCGAACGTCTATTTTGGTCGATTGCAAAAGAGTCGCATCAAATGAGTTTAGAGCTAAAGCATGCTCCAGAAGAATTGAGGCAATTATCAAGAATGCTTGCTGACAAATATTTTTGCAATTTCTCTTTATTCCAGTCATTACCTGATTCATGGGCAATTGATCAAATTTTTCCAATTATGCCAATACACAGGTTAAATGAAAGACCAGAGAGAATCGCAACCCTGCAGGATATTACATGCGATTCGGATGGGAAAATCGATCATTTTATTGCTACAAAAAATTATTCATATTTCTTGAATGTGCATGATTTCAAAGAAACTGAGCCATATTATATTGGTGTGTTTTTAGTGGGTGCTTATCAAGAAATTTTAGGTGATTTGCACAATTTGTTCGGTGATACCAATGCAGTGCATGTATCAGTCGATGATGAAGGATATTATATCAAGCAAATGATTGATGGCGAAACTGTAGCTGATGTATTAGACTATGTTCAATACAATCCCAAAAAACTTGTTAGAACAGT
>JAUQWR010000376.1 GCA_030835065.1 Candidatus Kapaibacterium sp. | reverse complement strand
TGGCTCACCTCCAGTCCAAATAATATTTTTGCAATTATATTGCTTAATATTTTCTAAAAGTCCTTCCTGAGTAAACACTGAAAATGAATCAAAATCAGTATCGCAAAAATGGCATTTCGTATTACAATGAGCCAAGCGAATGAATATTGCTGGCATCCCAGCATTAGCACCTTCGCCTTGCAAAGAGTAGAATATCTCATTAATTTTCAATCTTAGCATAGCTATCACTCGTTTCATATAAAGTAATTGATTTGATCCTGCCGAAGTTTCTTAATTCATCCTGCAATTGAGATTCTATCCATATTAATAATATCTCTACAGTAGGCAAAGCAATAATATCATTAAGATGTTTATGATCTAAAACATCAATGATTTTACGCTTAACAATATCCTTCAATTCCTTGAAATTCATAACCCATCCATGAGTAGTAATTTCTCCTTCAACTTCAATGGTCAGCTTATAAGTATGGCCATGAAGGAATGAGCATTGCCCGTAGCATTCTTCATTTGGTAATTGATGAGAAGCCTCAAATTCGAAATGCTTTCCTATTATCATAATTCCTCTTTAAAATTATTCAATACACTATTGCAATATGGCTAATCATGGATTAGTTCTATGGCAGACACTCTGCCAGAATCCCTGCCAAGACCCTGACCATATATCTATTATACCTAGAGCTAATTTGCAATCAAAAACAGTGAAGGTGTTAAATGGAAAAATGGATTGAATGTTTTAGACCTGGCATTTTAACAGATTCTGCAGGAAATACAAAAAATTGGACTGAAGATGAAGTTCAATTGATTGCCTCAATTTACAATGAAAAGATTCAGGGAGAAAATGGAGAGAGTTTTGAAGCTCCTATCGTAAAGGGTCATCCAGAATCAAATGATCCAGCGTTTGGCTGGGTAAAGGAATTGAAGTTTGAAGATGGTATTTTAAAGGCTAGAATAGCTTTTACAGTTCCTGAGTTTGCAGAAGAAGTAAATAATGAGCTTTATAAGAAAGTATCAATAGCTCTTTATCCTGATTTAATGCTTAGACATATTGGATTTCTTGGAGCTGTACCTCCTGCAGTCAAAGGTTTGGAGCCTGTTAAATTCAATCGAAGCGAAGATTTTTTGGAATATCGATATGAAGAGAATATAATCGAATTTGCGATTACTGAAAAGCCTGAATTGAAGCGAGAAAAACCAGCTCATTATGTCGATTATAAAGAAGATGAATTTGCTGATCCAGTTCATTTCAGATTTCCGGTAAGAACAAGGTCCGAAACAAGGGCTTCAATGGCTATCTTTTCTTCAGAAAAAGTTGCCAAGCAATATTCAGATGAAGAGAAACAATATATTGCTTCAAGATTACTTCACGCAGCCCAATATCACGATATTAAAACAACTCCTAAAAGTTGGGCTTATGCGCTCAATATCAATGTACCGGCAGATATGCTATCAAAAAATCAATTACTAAAAGTAGTACAAAATCAAATGCAACCAACAAATAATAATATTTCAACTAACAAAGGACGCTTTATGGATCCAACAGAATGGTTGAATGCCTTTATAGCATTTATAACAACCAAATTATCAGAAAACTCTAATGAAGAGTTAGCGACACAATTCCAAGCATGGGCTGATGAATATGTGGCTTCAAATCCTTTACCTGGAGCAGGTCAACAACAAACTTCAGATCCACCTGAAGGAACCCAAGCTTCAGAACCAGCTAAACCAATTGATCCACAATATGCCGAAGCATTGAGTAGAGTAGCATTGCTTGAAAAAGAAAATAGGGCTATGAAATTTAATGCTTATATCGATAAGCAAATCAAAGCCGGCAAGCTCAAAGAAGGTCAAAGAGAATTGATTCTTAATTCAATGGAAGCGATGCATTCAAATTCAACAGCTTTACAATTCTCAGCAGGTACACTACAAGGAGAAGACATCATTAAGAAATTAATTGATTCATTCCCTGCACCGGTAGAATTGGGAGAATTTGCAAAACGGGATAATATTGTAGATACCCCACAAAATCAATTCTCGGCACCTGAAGATTCAATTGCTGATGAATCAAGAATGGATCTGCATAACAAAGCTTTGAAGTATGCAGAAGATAATAAAGTCCCTTATTTAATAGCATTAAATAAAATTACAAGAGGTTAAAATGGCAACAGTTGGAAGATTAGATACATTAAGGGTAATTG
>JAUQWR010000375.1 GCA_030835065.1 Candidatus Kapaibacterium sp. | reverse complement strand
GCACAGCTGGAAATTCCAATTATTGAAATAATTGATAGAATTAGTAAATAAGATTTTTTCATAATAGTACCCTATATATATTAAAAGGAATAATGCGCGAAAAAAAATCCTATTTCCATACCTTTTCATCGTTTGGCCATTTGTTCTATTTCAAGATGCAAAATTTTCAAACAAATAATATTATTTTTTGATTAATATTTACTAATTATTCAATTCAATTTTTCTGCTTGTTTCAAATTCTACTCTATTTCCTCTAATTACTCTTATTAAATAATTCATAGTTTCTACATTTGTATCAATATTATTTTCCAAATATTCTTCTTCATTACACTTTTGTTTAGACATGAGAATCATATTATTGGAATCTGATACTTTGTATATATAAATATTATCATTACAATTAGAATTGCTTAACCATTTAATTTTGACAGATTTATCATTCTTGTTATATTTTACATCAAAATTATAATCAGATTTACTTTTAAGGTTAATACTTTTAACTCCTAAATAATCTTCAGTCAAAGACTTTAAACCACTAGAATCAATTGTTTCTATTGAATATTCATAATCTGTATTCGATAAAATGTCTGAATCTATATATTCTGATTCATTTATTGATAAGTCTTTGAGTTTATTCCAACTCGACTCACCACTAATTCTTCTGTATAGTATTTGATTCGATACATCTTTCGATCTGGAATGCTCCCATTTCAGATGTATTGAACTATCGTTCACAGAAAATTTTGTAAAAACTGCAGCTTGTGGTGGATATAAATCCGGTCGGACTATTGCCAAAATATCAGATGCTTCTGATGCTATTTGCCTTTTATTTACTGCTACTACACGATAATATGCTCGTCTGCTTAGTGTATTAATTGATATAGAATCAATGAATACTGTATCTCTAACAATATCAGTAGCAATTTGAGTAAATTCATGATTAGGTGCATTTGCCCATAGCACTCTATATCCTGCAAGGTTATCTTCGTTGCCAAGATTCCACCACAATACTACTATCCCGTTACTATCGATTGCTCCACTCAAACCAATTGGCTTTGCTGGAGCAGTAGAATCAATTATTACTGCGCCTATAGGTATTGAGTTACTTATATTTCCTGCTGTATCAATGCAAGTGACAATATAATATGGTTCAGATTCTTTTGCATTTTCATCAATAAATCTTGTATTATTTGGCGATAGTATATTTTCGTGTAATGGTTTGAAATTAGTCTCATAATCATTACTTTTTGAAATTGTATAACCGGCTAAATCTTTATTTTTTAGATTATTTTCCCAAGTTATTTCCACTTCTCTCGCACTTATTTGTTTCAATTTTGGCAGAGGTGCTATTGGTGGAGTTAAATCCTTTGAAATACCTTCAATTTCAGCACATTCACTTTCTTCGCCAAATTCATTAATACCAGTCAAACAATACTTATATTTCTTGTAATTTGTAAGATTACTATCCACATAAGAACTAATTATAATAGGATTTTGGCTATTTTTGTCTTTATCCATTTCGAATGGTACAATAGGATTTTTATTTAGCAGCTTTTTAATATTTCCATCATATTTATATACATTAAAAGCTGAAAACATACTTTTTTCGGGATAATCCCATTCCAACCTAATCCAAGTATCTCCCGATATAGCTTTTAAACCACTTGGAGCTTCATTAAGTTTGTCATTTTGCAAGGAGCCTACTGTTACTATACCTTCGTGAATAGTATATGAAGAATCAACATTAGCAACAGAAACAATATAAATATAGCTTTTATCCTTTTCGAAAGATTTATCTACAAATCTTAAGCCCAATCCAGTGGCAGCATGTGGGCTCATATCTGCAGCAAACATAGCAAAACCATATCTATTTGATAGTTCCATTGCTGCATGTCTCAATCCGCTGGCAAATTGAACTTCCGTTTCAGATTTTGAAAAATCTTTGCTGGCTGTTTTGCCATATAAACATTGGGCTGCAATTGCTGAATACTTATCTGTAGGTTTTGATTTTGCCTTCCATTCGTCCAAAGTCCATGGTTTGATTGGACTGGCATGCAAATACACTTTTGGGTTTTGTTGGGCACTGTTGGAAGTAATTTCAATTCTTTGTACAAAAAAGCCAAGTTTATTAGCGCTAATCCAGCCACCCGGGCTATCAACCGCCCAACGAATTACAACAGAATCAGCTCTTTTCATTGCTGTTACTTTTATATAAGCCTCACGCATATAATATTCAGAAGAATCATGCACTAACGGCTTTTTGGGTTTATTTATAGTATCAGGCTCAAACAACATTTCTTCAGGAGTAATATTTATAGTCTTCTGATTTTTGCCTTGCTTTTTCTTTTGAGAATAAGCTTCATTACAAAAGAGAAGTCCGGCAAATAAAACAAATAACAAAACTACTTTATATCTCATTTTAATATCACTCCGATTAATATTTTGGATAATAAATAAATGGTTTAGACATAATGAAATTACCTTTCAAATTGCCTGCATTTGTAGGGAAATAAGTCTGAATTTCGAATCTATTAAGACCATTTTGAGCAATTTTTTTATCGTCAAATCTAAATTCAGACATATATTTATGCAATGCATCTGTAAGTCCATAAAGATACTCAGCAGTTCCTTGGTCTATCCCAATCATAGCATAATACATATTTCTTGTTGCAGCATCGGATGAATATACCCCGCCAATACTCATTTTCACTTTGTTCCAATTG
>JAUQWR010000374.1 GCA_030835065.1 Candidatus Kapaibacterium sp. | reverse complement strand
AATCAGCTTGGCTAAGGGCTTTTTCAGGTAGCATTTCTCCAAACCAGACTACACAAGGACGTATTTTGCCACCACAAAATTTGCATTTAGGAATATCAAGTTCTTTTGTAGAAATATCCTCATTGTAAGGCTTGCCACAATCAAAACAACGATTGTCGATAATATTGCCATGTAGCTCAATTACATTTTCAGAACCAGCTGATTGATGTAGTCTATCAACATTTTGAGTAATCAGATCAAATTTAGGAAATATTTTTGAAAATTCAGCTAAAGCAAAATGCCCGGGATTAGGTTTGCAATTGGAAATAATATCTCTTCGCTCCTGATACCAAGCCCAGACAGTTTTGGGATCTTTCATAAATCCATCGATACTGGCTAGTTGCTGCGGATTGAGCTTTGTCCAAAGCCCATCCGGATCGCGAAATGTTTTGATTCCGCTTTCGGCTGAAACACCAGCGCCAGTAAGAACAGCTACATGATTAGCTCCAGCCAGACGTTCTATCATATTCTTTGATAAATTCATAACATATTCAAAAATTTATTATTAAATCATTACAATTATAAAAAAGAAATATGAGGATAAAAATTTATTTTTCGAAAATATTAGTTATTTTTGAAGAAAAATAATGGAATGGAATTTATGAAGAAGTTGATAATAATATTTGCGATTTTTGCAGCAATATCTTGCTCTGATAATTCTGAAATGCAAAAATTTGGCAAGACATATAAAGAAATTTTGATAGTAAGAGAATCTATTAGTGATACATCGGTCGCCAATAAGAGAGTACAAAAGATAATTTCTGATAATGGATATTCGGAATTAGAATTCAGAGAAGTATTTTTTGATTTGGCAAAGGATAAGCAAAAATTTGCCAAATTTATTGATTCATTGCGAAACGATGCTCGCAAAGAAGTAGAAAAAATATTAAAAGACAAAATCAAAAGAAATCCGGAAGCTTATAAAGAATAGGTAGGAAAATGGAATCTGATATTTTAAGTATAGAAGAGCTAAAAAGTAATTACGGAAGAATTAGAGCTTTGGCGGATGAATCTGCAATAAATGCAGGGCGCAAAGCATCGGAAGTAACTGTAATTGCTGTATCAAAAACACATCCTGTAGAAATGCTTAGAAATGCTTTCGATGCAGGAATTGTTTGCTTTGGTGAAAACTACGCTCAGGAATTTAGAGATAAATTAGAAGTATTAAATGTCTATGATAATATCGAATGGCATTTTATTGGGCATTTGCAGACAAATAAGGTAAAATATCTTGCACCTTATGTGCACACAATACATACTGTCGATTCTCAAAAATTAGCTGAAGAAATAGGCAGGCAGGCAATTAAAAATAATAGAACTATTAATATCTTGATACAAATTAATACTTCTGGCGAAGAATCAAAATCTGGTTGCGAGCCTGATGAAGCTATCGAATTAGCCAAAAGTATTATAAATATTGAAGGAGTAGTGCTAAAAGGATTAATGACTATTGGCACATTTGCTGATGATGAAAAAATTTATCGTGCAGAATTTAGACTTCTTAGGGAATTAAAAGACAAAATAAATAGCGAACTCGGGATAAATCTTACAGAATTATCTATGGGTATGACTCATGATTTCGGCGCAGCTATCGAGGAAGGTGCTACTTATGTTAGGGTCGGTACTGCGATTTTTGGTTCTAGATATTATCAAATTTAATATAAAGAGAAAACTATGGAAATAAACGAATTAAAGAGCAGAATTCAAGAAACGGTTGCTTTTTTGAATAATAAAATAACTGCAAGCCCTGAAATTGGTGTTATTTTAGGTACAGGGCTGGGTGGTATTGTCAAAGATATTGAACCGGAACAAGTAATTGATTACTCAGAAATACCAAATTTTCCGGTATCGACTGTAGAATCGCACAAAGGTAAGTTGATTTTTGGTAAGCTTTCCGGCAAAAACGTTGTTGTAATGCAAGGAAGATTTCATTACTACGAAGGCTATACAATGCAGGAAATTACTTTTCCGGTAAGAGTAATGAAATACTTGGGAGTTAATAATTTGATTATCTCCAATGCAGGTGGTTCGCTTAATCCATATTTCCCCAAGGGAAATATTATGATAATCGACGATCATATTAATTTGATTGGCGATAATCCATTGATTGGAAAGCATGACGATTCATTCGGTCCCAGATTTGTTGATATGAGCGAACCTTATGATAAAAAGTTTATAGAAATTGCTGAAAAAATCGGATTAGAAAAAGGAATTAAATTGTACAAAGGTGTATATGCTGCGATGAGCGGTCCAAGCTTAGAAACTAGAGCGGAATATAGATTTTTGCGAACAATAGGCGCAGATGTGATTGGTATGAGTACTATACCTGAAAATATTGTTGCAAGACAAATGGGCTTGAGAGTGTTTGGTATCTCTGTACTTACTGACGAGTGCTATCCTGATTCTTTGCAAGCTGTAGATATTCATGAAATAATCGAAACTGCTGCTATTGCAGAGCCTCACCTGATAACGCTAATTAAAGAATTTGTAGCAAAAATATAATTAAAGCCGCGCAAGCGGCTTTTTTGTAAGTAAAATGTATTCAAGTATTTATTGAAAATTAATATTTTGTTAAAAGTTTGAGTAAAAGAAAAATAATTTTTGTATAGTAATTATTTTTATTTATTTTTATGCTGGTTATATGATCTGAAGAATGAAAGTAGATAATTTCAAGTGGTTTAATAGATACAAGTAAGGCAGATGATTCATTTATTAATTTATGGAGTTATTATGAAAAGGTTGCTGTTTCTATTATTAGTTTTTGTTATTACCAATAAACTTTTTTCATCAGAATTTGAATTAATGCCACTCAATATTAATTATTATGGTGCAGTAAGTACTGGAAATAATACAATAGTATATGGAGATTACGGCTCATATCTACTAAGCAGCAACAATGGTGTATCGTGGAAGCAATATTCTCTGAATGAATATGGTAAAATCAATAAAATAGTGAACTATAAAGACACATTATGGGGAATAATTGAAGAAGGATTTGTTATCAAATCTATAGATGATGGGAAAAGTTGGAGTAAAATAAAACTACTTGTCACAGAAAATGAAAAAATTTATGATATATTTGTTTTCGACAATAATATTCTCATAAAAACTAATTTTGAATTGAAATTAATAAATAGACAATTTAATTGTTTGAAAACACTTAGTAAACTATCAGACTCATCATTAATCAAAGATGGCTATATTAATCAATTTACTGATTCGTTATTTATATTTAATACATGGACCAAAAATCCTAAATCATATATAATATTAAATCAAGAATTATCTGAAATTCGCACAGTTAATATTGAAGAAAAAATACCAAAAATCAATAAAAATTCAATTTATTTTTATTTTGCTGCTTATAAAATTAATGATTCTATAGTAATTGATATAAATCACTGTCTATATTATACAGATATTAATTTATCATATTTAAACTATTTTTATAAAGATAATTATTACTTGAATCCCAAAAATCCTGATTTTAAAAAAAATGGTTTGACATGGCAAATCTGAATTATTTTGCTTTTAATAATAATTTATATATACATTCATTCAAAGATGTAACAAATAATAAAATCCTTAAGTCACATTCTCCTGCTTCTTTAGGAGGAGGATTTAGTAGTATAATGCAACTTTATCAATTCAATAGTGATATTCAAGATTATATTAAATATGGATCTTCATTTTCAAATTATTATGTAACAATAGGTTCAAGTCAAATTGATAGGAATCTTACCTTTGATGCTTTATTATACTCAAAAATGATTTGTTTAAATAATAATTGGATTAAAACTGGCAATTCAAAAAGTGTATTGTATAGTAGTGATTTCAGCTCAGACTGGAAGCTTGTATCTTGTTTGAATGGAAAACCAATACAAATTATAAACGATTCTACATATTATTTTATCAATGATAAATTGTGTACAAACGAAATATATAGAACTGATAATTATGGTGATTGTTTCCTTCCAAGCGAATTAGGATTGAATATCGACACAAGTAAAACATACAAAAGAGAAAACGGAATTATTGTAGATAGTATTATTAATATTGATACAGTTTCATATTTCAGTATATTTTCGAGTAATTCAGTCTTTTATATAAGTGAAGATGGTAATGGAATATTCGGCGGTCCATTAGACTTTGGTACTGATTTTAAAGTAAATTTTGCATATACAAAAGATGGCGGTAAAAAGTATAAATTTATAAAAAAAGATATTAGATTTGATAAGAAAGATAATTCATTTAATACTAATGTAAAATATATTGACGGCAAATATTTATTTGCATATTGTAATACAGATTTAGCAAATTACGATAAATATTTTCATAGAAAGTATATTTTAGATACAAATATGGAAAAATCATTTGACGAGTATTATGATAACTTATACGTAATCCACTATTTTGTAGCTGATAATTTAAAAAATTATTACATGCTTACAAGTGCACAAGATAATGATGATTTGAATAAAATACGATTTGAAATCAGAGAAACAAATGATAGCGGCAAGACTTCTAAAACAATTTGCAGTATTGATAAGGAATTGTTTCTAGATCAGATTTATGAGCATAATTTAGATTCAATTTTTTTCACTACAACCCAACCGGCAGAATTATATTTGTATGATAGAAAAAATAATAAAATAAATCAATTATACCAAGCATCACAAAATGATACATTGAGAATTATGTATTTATCAAACAAATATTATTTGTTAGGAAATAACTTGTATAAAGAAAATACAGATAAATCAGATCTGAGCAAATGGAAAGATTCAGACTGGGATTATGGTCGCCCAAGTTTCAGTAATGTAATTTTTAAAGGCAATGTGGCTATAGCAAAACTAAAAGATAGTTTAAGACAAGAAAATTATTATAGAATAATGCCCAAAAAACTTGTATCAGTAACAAACGATACTGAAGTAAAATATGGCAAACATTTTTATGCATCGGCATCTTATCCTATGCCGGGCAAGAATGTGGTTCGTAGCCGGATATCTTACGATGAAAGCTTCGATCTGGAAGAATCATTAAATGGTGTCTATAATACCTATGGCGAAAGAATCGAAGGCAAAGAAAATCTGAGAGTAATAAAATGGGGACATGCCCAGGCAGAAATTGAATGGAACTGCTCTCAAGCACCC
>JAUQWR010000373.1 GCA_030835065.1 Candidatus Kapaibacterium sp. | reverse complement strand
GAAGCCTGATTCAGGTTTGATTTTATCATCTCTATGCTTGATTTCTTCAATATCTTCCTGTATTAGACTCATCGAAGCACCCAGCTGCATCATTGCTCTTTTCATATCCGCAATATCGGATTTAATATCAAGCAAAGTTCTAAATATGAGGGCATTATCTGCAGAGCTAGTAGAATCGCTCTGAAGCCTAACTAAAGACACATCTTTGGCTGCCGGTTCAAATTTATATTCAGGCAAAGCAGGAGGAATATATTTTTTTAGCAGTTCAGGAGTTATAAATGCGCCTTTTTCTAAAGTTACTACTGTTTCGATCATATTCTTCAGTTCTCTTATATTACCTTGCCAAGGCAATGTCTGTAATATACTAAGCGCATCTTTAGAAAAGCCCATAAAATCTGAATTAATTTTATCGCAAACTTTTTCAGCAAAATGCTCAGCCAGAAATGGAATATCTTGTGGATGCGATCTCAAAGGTGGCAATTTAATTCTGACAGAATTCAATCTAAAAAATAAATCTTGACGGAATGTACCTTCGCTTACGTGCTTCTCTAGTTCTCGATTGGTAGCAGCAACAATTCTTACATCAACTTTTTGTATAGAAGTAGAGCCTAATCTGGAAAACTCGCCATTTTCGAGCACTCTCAATAATTTGACTTGAGTACCAATAGGCATATCGCCTATTTCATCCAAAAAAATTGTACCCTTATTTGCAGCTTCAAAAAAACCTTTTCTTGAATCCACAGCACCAGTAAAAGCGCCTTTTTCATGACCAAAAAGTTCAGATTCAAGCAAAGTTTCAGGTATTGCCCCACAATTGACACTTACAAAAGGATAATTTCTTCTATTGCTCAATCCGTGTATAGCATTAGCAAACACTTCTTTTCCTGTACCAGTTTCGCCAGTAATCAATACAGTCAAATCAGTTGGGGCAGCTTGTTCGAGTGTATCTATCACTTCTTGAATCTGCTGTGATTCACCAACAATACCATACTTCAGTTGGAGCAACTGACGATAGTTCTTTTCTACTTTGCTAAGTGCCATATATTTTATTAATTATTTTTTTTCCATTCATCCCAACCGCCTTCATAAACGTAAACATTTTTAAAGCTGAAGGCACTAATTAAATTATTTGCAAGCTCATGGCTTAGGTCGCAAGTACCGCCATCGCAATATATAATAATTTTTTTATCTCTGGGCAATTGTAAAATCTTTGGAATCATTATGTCTTGCTCATCTTGAGCATAAATATTTATAGAATTTTTAATATGACCGGCAGAATACTGATCTGCCCTTCGTGCATCAATAATAATAAAGTCGGGTAAATTTACAATTTTCTTCATTTGTTCTAGATTTACAGTCATTATTTTTGAAGAAGATTGTTCGATGATTGGATGCAAATCTTTTGTTTTTTTGATTGAATCAGCTTTTAGTTTAATTTTTACTGAATCAACAACTGATTTTTTTATAGTATCTTTTTTAATTGTATCTATTTGCTTAATACTATTGGTATCCAAAGATTGAGGCAAATTTGAATTGAAAAGCAAAGAATCATTAACCAAACTTGCAGATTTATCAGGTTTTATCAAAGGAAGTTTTGAATTGCTAAA
>JAUQWR010000372.1 GCA_030835065.1 Candidatus Kapaibacterium sp. | reverse complement strand
TAGCATAGAAAGCAGACGCTTTGTCGCGACTAAGGCGAGTCATTTTCATGCCTTTGATTGCAAAACCGGCATCACTTATCATTTTGATTATGTTTGCGCTGTAGTTTTTACGAACTGCATCAGGCTTAATAATAGCAAATGTACGTTCCATTTTTAATATATCCTTCTAAAATAAGTGCTTGTAAATAAATAAAAAGGAATGGAATTGAAAATATTATTTTGCAAGTTAAAACGAATAATAATTCAAAACAATGAATTGTGTTCGTCAAAATTTTTATATACTTACAAAATAATAATCAAACCATCCCTATGATTCAATTCAAATTAGTTTTTAGCAGGTTTAATTTTAGAAACCTGTATTTTAGTTCTAACTTTTTTTGCGACAGAAGCAGAAGCCTCGATAGCTTTAGCAACAGTAATACCGATATTAGCTGGGGAATCTACCATAAAAATACCAGCATCAGCCAGAGCTTTCATTTTTTCGTCGGCAGTACCTTTTCCTCCGGAGATAATAGCACCGGCATGGCCCATGCGGCGTCCGGGAGGAGCTGTGCGTCCGGCAATAAATCCAATTACTGGTTTAGTAACATGATTTTTAACGTATTCGGCAGCAATTTCTTCGTTGTTGCCACCAATTTCGCCAATCATAAGAATAGCTTCAGTCTTTGGATCTTCATTAAATAATTTGATAGCATCAATAAATTGTGTGCCTATAATTGGATCGCCACCAATACCAATGCAGGTAGATTGTCCAATTTTCAAGTCTGATAGTTGCTTTACAGCTTCGTAGGTGAGAGTGCCACTACGAGAAACAACACCAACTTTCCCTTTTTTATGAATAAATCCGGGCATAATACCTATTTTTGCTTCGCCAGGAGTAATCACACCAGGGCAGTTCGGACCAATTAGTCTGGAATTAGATGATGCTAAAGCTTGATTTACTTTAATCATGTCATTAGTTGGAATACCTTCGGTAATGCAAATAATGAGCGGAATTTCTGCATCAATTGCTTCCATTATTGCATCTGCTGCAAATGGTGGTGGAACAAAAATTACTGTGGCATTTGCTTTTGTCGCTTCAACTGCATCTTTGACTGTGTTGAATACAGGCACCGGGCGCCCAAATTTGATCTCGCCTTTGCCTTCGAAACTTGTTCCGCCTTTGCCGGGAGTAACACCTCCGACCACGTTTGTTCCATATTCAATCATTTGTGCTGTGTGAAATGCTCCTTCAGCGCCTGTGATACCTTGTACAATTAGTTTTGTGTTTTTGTTTACGAGTACACTCATAACCCAACCCTTTGATTTCTTTATCTATTTAATTGGTTAATATCTATCAATTTTGACAAATAATTAAAGTATTAATATAGAAAATATTGTTTAGGCTTGACAAATTTTTTTTAGACTGATAATTTTTTAGATTTTATTGAATTGATTTTTAATCTTTTAATGATATAATAATTGCTTTCAAATATAAATATATAAAAAAAAGTGGCTGACTTTATATTAAGCCAGCCACTAATAAGCAATTGATTTTAAGATAATTACAACAATGTGTCTTGTATAGAATTATCGCCGATTGGCAAATCATTTTCATCAGCATTGATATCTTCAGCTTCGTCGTGAGCAACAGTAGTCATATCAGCAATTGTATCGCCTTCGTCCAATCTGATTAATCTAACGCCTTGAGTATTGCGTCCGATTACCCTAATTTGGTCGAGAGGCTGACGAATTAAAATACCTTTCTGAGTGATTACAACCAAGTCTTCGGTATCGACAGCAGATAGCAATCTCACTACCGGACCAGTCTTAGGAGTAATATTCATAGAGATAACGCCTTTTGCTCCGCGCTTAGTAAGTCTGAAGTCTTCAAATCTGGTACGCTTGCCGTAGCCATATTCAGAAACAACGATAACTTGCGAGTCGCTGCGTTTGATCACAACCATAGAGACAACAAAGTCTTTATCTGCGAGAGTAATACCGCGTACACCGGCAGCAGTTCTGCCCATAGATCTAACGTCACTTTCTCTGAATCGGCATGCGAGACCATTCTTAGTGCCAAGAATGATATCACAAGAGCCATCAGTAAGCATCGCAGAGATCAATCTGTCGTCATCATCCAAATTGATAGCGATAATACCATTTACTCTAACATTAGCAAAAGCAGACAATTCAACTTTCTTAATCGTACCAAACTTAGTACACATAATAATGAATTCATTATCAGTGAATTCTTTAACAGCTTTATAAGCGGTAACGATTTCGTCAGGAGACTTTTGAATAACATTTGCAAGTGATCTGCCTTTGGCATTACGGCTACCTTCAGGAAGATCATAAACTTTTACTCTATATACTCTGCCTTTATCAGTAAAGAACAATAGATAATGATGAGTAGCAGCTTGGAATACGTGCTCTACAAAATCATCATCATAGGTGCCTGTGCTTCTGACTCCGCGTCCTCCTTTATGTTGGCGGCGGTAAGTCGATACAGGCGTTCTTTTGATGTATCCTCTATGAGTAATAGTGATAATTACATCTTCATTAGCAATTAAATCTTCGACAGAGAAATCGTTGGAATCATAAACAATTTCGGTACGTCTTTCATCGCCATATTTATTAACAAGTTCGTCGAGTTCATCGCTAATAATTTTCATTTGAAGTTCTTTGCTAGCTAATATAGCTTTGAGTCTTTCGATAGTTTGGAGTATTTCGCGATATTCCTGTTGGATTTTTTCGCGTTCCAGACCAGTAAGTCTCTGCAAACGCATTTCGAGAATAGCTTTGGCTTGAACTTCAGTCAATCCGAATTTTGACTGCAATTCTAAAGAAGCAGTAGCCGGATCGCGAGATTCGCGAATAGTCTTAATTACTTCATCGAGATTGTCGAGAGCAATAATAAAGCCTTCCAAAATGTGGGCACGCTTTTCGGCTGCAGCAAGTTCGAATTGAGTTCTACGAACAATTACAGTTACTCTATGATTAATGAAGTGCTTCAAAATAGATTGCAAAGATAATACTTTTGGTCGACCTTTAACCAAGGCAAGCATATTAGCACCAAAAGTAACTTGCATTTGAGTATGTTTATATAAATTATTTAGCACAACATCAGGAATTGCATCGCGTTTTAGTTCGATTACAATTCTCATACCATCTCTATCAGATTCATCTCTAAGATCTGAGATATCTTCGAGCACTTTCTGGCGAACTAAATCAGCCATTTTTTCAATAAGAGAAGCTTTATTGACCTGATAAGGAAGTTCAGAAACAATAATTGATTGTTTGGTGCCGGTTTTATTTTCTTCGAAATTAACTTTAGCACGAAGAATAATTTTGCCTCTGCCATTCAAGTAAGTATCTCTGACACCATTGTAGCCATAAATAATACCGCCAGTCGGGAAATCAGGAGCAGGACAATGCTTGATTAATTCTTCGGTAGTGATATCAGGATTTTGGATCATAGCTTGAATAGCACGCACAACATCTCTAATATTATGTGGCGGAATATTTGTAGCCATACCGACAGCAATACCGCTAGCTCCATTGAGAAGCAAGTTGGGCAAAACTGTAGGCAATACAGTAGGTTCTTTCAAAGACTCATCAAAGTTTGATGTGAAATCTACTGTATCTTTGTCGATATCTCTCAAAAGATGATTAGAAATAGCAGCCATACGAGTTTCAGTATAACGCATAGCCGCAGCGGAGTCGCCATCGACCGAGCCATAGTTGCCTTGACCATCAACAAGTGGATAGCGCATAGCCCAAGGCTGAGCCATTCGGACCATCGCTTCATAGACTGAGGAGTCGCCATGAGGATGGTATTTACCAAGCACTTCACCCACAAGTCTTGCAGACTTTTTGTAAGGTCTGTTCGGAAGCAAGCCCATATCATTCATTGCAAAAAGTATGCGTCTATGAACAGGTTTTAGCCCGTCGCGCACATCCGGCAATGCTCTCGAAACTATTACAGACATTGAATAGTCGAGATATGAACTTCTCATTTCATCTTCCAACATTGTTGGAATTATTTGCTCTTTACCTAAAAGCGCCATTTGAAATTCTTTTTGATTTATTTACAAGTACAATCAACAAAAATACAATTTTTTTTTGTCTTTTTCCGTGATTTTTTATTTAAAATAAGTTAAGTAATTCAAGTTGATGTTTTTTTGTTTGGTATATTTAAATAAAAATTAGTATATTAAATTTGATTGCAAGTGCTGGTTTTCTTGATTTAAGCAAGTAATTGTAGTTGCAGCAATAAAATTCATAATGAAATAAAAAAAAATTACAATAAATTTTTTTAAAACAAATACTTTGGAGCCTTTATGAAAGTAATTTCCTTGCCTATTCTCTTTGCATTTCTATTCATACTTTTTACTAACTTGAGTCGGGCAGAGCAAACTAATCAGATTTTATATTTAAAAAATGGTTCAGTGATTAAATGTAATGTTGTTGAATTCGATCCATCTAAGCAAATAAAAATCAAGACGAGCGATGGTAGTGTTTATGTTTATGAAGCAAGCCAAATCGACAAATTGATTTCAGAACATAATCCGCAACAATTACCCGACATCAACACCTCAACAATCAAAAATTCTTATTCAGAATTTGGTGCTTATATTCTAACTCCTGCTGGGTTTAATTTGGGGTTTGGTCATTGGAATAACGATTTTGGGTTTAGATTCTCAGCCGGTACTACAGGAACTATTGTAGGAGGAGAAGTAGAATTTGGATGGGTTTTATATGATCAAATTAAAACAAGGCAATCTATTAATATTGCAATAGCCGGATTAAGTGCATTCGAAGGATCTGATTCATTCTTTGGTGTTGGTCCAGTCTATAATCTCAATACTCATGGATTTCATCTCGAAACTGGCTTGCTTGTGGGCAATACAACTTTTGAATCTCCTGTGCAGTTATGGCTTCAACTTGGATATATGTATTGTTTCCGTTGATTTAATATGAAACTGAATTTTAGTTGAGATTAGCTTAAAAATAGAATGGAATATTTATGATACGATTTGTAGTTTTCATAGTTGTCTTTTTGTGTTCATTTTCACTATGGGCAGAAGATTCACTAAAAGTACTTTACCTTGTTGATGGTACACGTGTTAAATGCAAAATCATAGACTATGATCCTGCAAATCAAATAAAAATCATGAGAACCGATAGTTTGATATTTA
>JAUQWR010000371.1 GCA_030835065.1 Candidatus Kapaibacterium sp. | reverse complement strand
TATTAATAAAATGATAAAATTTTAATAAAAAAGCCGCTTATGCGGCTTTGTTATTTAGGAATCCTTGTTATTTTAAATACTTTTGCTTAATTTTACATATTGGATTAATGTGATTTTTGAAAATAATTTTGAATATTAAAGGATTTATTCTAATGTACGACATATTGAAAAATCTTGATCCTGAAGTGTATAATGCAGTTACTAACGAATATGCACGTCAGACTGAAAAATTAGAAATGATTGCCAGCGAAAACTTTACTTCCGAAGCAGTCATGGAAGCACAAGGCTCAGTTCTTACAAATAAATATGCTGAAGGTTATCCCGGTAATCGTTATTATGGTGGTTGCGAATGGGTTGACGTAGCCGAAGATATTGCACGCGATAGACTAAAAAAATTATTCGGTGCAGAATATGCTAATGTGCAGCCTCACTCAGGTTCAAATGCTAATATGGCTGTATATTACTCCTTTATCAAACCGGGCGACACAGTTATGGGTTTGAGCTTGGCTCATGGTGGTCACTTGACACATGGCTCTCCTGTAAACTTTTCAGGTAAATTTTTCAATTTCGTACCTTACGAATTGAATCCAGAAACCGGTAAAATTGATTATGATAGAGTTGAATCATTAGCAAAAGAGCACAAACCAAAGTTAATCACTGTAGGTGCTTCAGCATATCCAAGAGATATAGATTTCAAGAAATTCCGTGAAATAGCTGATATGGTTGGCGCATTTTTGTTTGCAGATATTGCACACCCAGCCGGCTTGATAGCTAAAGGCTATTTGACCAATCCGGTACCTCATTGCCATGTTGTAGCAAGTACAACTCATAAAACTCTACGTGGTCCTCGTGGTGGTATGATTATTTTAGGAAAAGATTTCGAAAATCCATTCGGTATTGTTGCTCCAAAATCGGGCAGAGTAAAACGCATGGGCGAAATAGTTGATTCATGGGTTATGCCTGGTATACAAGGTGGTCCATTAATGCACGTTATCGCTGCAAAAGCAGTTGCTTTCGGCGAATGTTTGACTGATGAATTTGATTTATATATCCAGCAAGTAATGAAAAATGCGAAAGCTCTAGCACAAGCTCTTACTGATAAAGGTTATAACTTGGTAAGTGGTGGCACAGACAACCACTTGATGCTTGTAGATCTTAGAAATAAAGGATTGACTGGCAAACAAGCACAATTAGCTTTGGATGAAGCTGGTATTACATGTAACAAAAATGCTGTACCAAATGATAATCAACCTCCATTAATTACTTCAGGTATTCGTTTGGGAACACCTGCATTGACTACACGTGGTTTGCGCGAGGATGATTTCCGTTATGTAGCTGAATTGATTGATAGAGTTTTGATGAATATTGATTCAAAATCTGTCCAAGAAGAAGTAAACGAAGAAATTAAACGATTTACTTCCCAATTCCCATTGCATAAAAAGATGTGTTAATCTGATAAAATAGAAAAATGGCTATGAACAAATAATTCATAGCCATTTTTTTATCCTTTATACGGACTTGCAATATACTTTTTAGCTTCAGAATGAGAATTATTAAATTCTTTCCATCTTAAAAGTTTTTGATATTGCATGATGGCATAATTTCTTTTGCCCTGCAAATCATATATTTTTCCAATCCATAAGTTTGTCATTACCATAAAAGCAGATGGTCCATCTTTATCTAAAGATCGTGAGCCTTCGTCGCATTTGTAAAAATATTTCAGTGCATTTTCGTAATCTCTTTTAAAAGTAAGTGCCATTCCAATATAATACCTGGCTTCTCTGGCAGTAATGTGATCGTAGCCAAATCTTTTGTCCATACATTGGATTAAAACTTTACGCCATGTTTCTTCAAATTTATCATAAAATCCTACTTTGACATAGGTTCGTCCTAAATATCTTTGAAAAATAGGATTATTAGGATATTTATTAGCTAATTCTTCTGCTATTGGAAGAGCTTCCCAAGGATTGTTTTCAAATTCGCTTGATGAAAATATTTGCAAAAGAGCAAACTTAGCTTCGATTGCAGCATATCTGGCATAGTTTGCGGAAGCCTTTAGTTGAAGCAAACCTATTTTTTTATCTCCTGAAGGTAAAAACAACAAAACTGGTTTTACAATTGGATACTTTTCGGGAACAACTGCAGCCATATAATTATAAATACCAGTTCCAAGCATTATATCGTGATTGCCAGGTGCTAATTCATAACATTTTATTAACAAATCATAAGCAGATGCACCGTCTTTTGCAGCCGAAATCCAACTATCTTTGCTAACGTGGTATCTACCTCTATAACCAAGAGCGCCACCTTTAAAAAAAAGTGCTCCCAAATCATTTGGTTTTTGCTCAAGTTGCTTGTCGCATATTGCTATTACTCTATCGATTTTATATAAGAATTTCTTGTCATAAATATTTGTGTTTCGAAAAACTGAAATTCGCCACCACTCGACCATTGCATCCAAAAAATATCCAACCGGTAGATTGGGATACATCTTTTGAATTTTAACGAAACATTGTTCTGCTCTTTCGAATTCAGTATTATAAATATAATCAGCTCCAAGGCGGGTAAGACTATCAGCTTCGTTAGACATTATTACCCATTGAGAGTTTGCTTTTTGAGCTCCAAGAGTAAATATAAAAACTAAAATTACAATTCTAATCCACATATTCCATAACCAATATTCTTGTTTTTTATTCTCAAATATAACGAAGTAATTTAAATATAAGTTTCATATTTTAAGACAAAAAAGTAGAGTTAATGGTTTAACTTGTACAAAATTATGTAAAAAAAATATGTATTTAACTATTAATATGATATTTAGAGAATTATAAGTAGGGGATTAATTAGTCTGATATTGTCAATCGAGAAAACAAGTTGTTAATAGTGAAGCACTGATTAAAAATCTATCATAAAAATAAAATTGATTGATTATTGGAAACTAAAATTTTAATTTTACGATTACGGCTAATATTTATTTGAAAAAAATATAACTAGGAGTTCTAATGTTTGATACTGGCTCTACCGGTTTCATGCTGGTTGCTACCAGCCTTGTTATGCTTATGACCCCAGGTCTGGCTTTCTTCTACGGCGGCTTAGTAGGAAGAAAAAACGTTTTAGCAATTATGATTCAAAGCTTTGTTTCAATGGGCTGGACCACAGTCCTTTGGTGGGCTTTCGGCTATTCTCTCTGCTTTAGTGGCGGAGAAGGCGCAATTTTCGGTAACTTTGATAAGGCTTTCCTTATGGGTGTCAATCCTATGGATGTCTTCTCTCCGACTAACAACATACCTACTTTCGTATTTATTGCTTATCAAATGATGTTTGCAATTATTACTCCTGCACTTATTACTGGTGCTTTTACTAATCGTATTCGTTTTGCTCCTTATTTGGTATTTCTTACTGTATGGCTCATTTTTGTTTATTTCCCGTTGACTCATATGGTTTGGGGTGGCGGCTTATTAGCAAAATGGGGAGTTCTCGATTTTGCAGGTGGTATCGTAGTACATTGTTCGGCTGGTATGGCTGCTCTTGCTTCGGTATTCTTTGTGGGTAAGCGTAAAATTATTGATAGAGGTCCACATAGCATTCCTCTTGTTGCTCTTGGCACTGGCTTGTTATGGTTTGGATGGTACGGTTTCAATGCAGGTAGCGAGTTGAAGGTAGATCATGTTACTGCAATGGCTTTCTTAAATACTGACGTTGCTGCTTCTTTTGCTGGCATTACTTGGTTGTTCCTTGCTTGGTTTATCGAAAAGAAACCTAAGTTTTTAGGATTATTGACCGGTGCTGTTGCTGGTTTGGCTACTATTACTCCAGCTGCTGGTTACGTTACTATGACTTCCGCTGTAATTATTGGTATTTCTTCAGGTATTGTTTGCTACTTTGCTGTGGCACTTAAAAACAAACTTGGTTGGGATGATGCTTTGGATGTTTGGGGCGTACACGGTGTAGGTGGTATGCTTGGTACTATTTTATTAGGTGTTTTTGCTACTACTGCTGTTAATTCCGGTGG
>JAUQWR010000370.1 GCA_030835065.1 Candidatus Kapaibacterium sp. | reverse complement strand
TTATTTTTCATAAATCCAGAATAAGTAACATTAGGAAGGTTAATACTTTCACGAGAAAGTGTGAAAGATAGAGTATCTTTAATTCCATCCCGTAGAATTTTAACTATTGCTTTAGATCCAGCCTTGCCACGAGTATATTTTTTTAGGTTATCTATATCCATGTGGAGTACGATTGTAGAATCTATAGAATAAATTTTATCACCGACACGCAACTTATTAGCAAAAGCAGAATTACCTTCTCTTAAGCTTATAATAGTGAGAAGACTATCAATATTGGCAACAGTGAAACCAAATCCGGTATAAGTGCCATTTGTAAGCAATTCAAGATCATCTTCATTAGCATCATCATAAAATTCAGTATATGGATCTAAAGTAGCTAACATACCTTCGATACCGGATTTTATTAAAATTTCAGGATCAATTTCTAAAACATAATTAGCTGCAACTTCACGAAATAGAGCACCAAAAATGTCGAATGATTTATTAATTTTATAATAATCATTGGCGGTAAAACCTAATGATATTACCGCCATTGAAATAATAAAAATATACTTGATTTTATGATTTAATTTCATTTGTTATTGATTCATTTTATCAAACAAATATACATTTAAGTTTTGTGCCGGAATTCTTTCTTGTTTCATCGAATCTCTTTCTCTTACGGTTACAGTACCATCTTCGAGAGTCTGTCCATCGATAGTAACACAGAAAGGAGTTCCAATTTCATCTTGACGACGATATCTTCTTCCAATTGCACCAGAAGTATCATATTGAGTCTTGAAGTTTCTTTGCAAATCTTTATAGATTTCGTGTGCTTTTTCAGGCATACCATCTTTATTGACAAGAGGAAATACAGCAACAGTAACCGGAGCCAATTTAGGACTAAATCTCATTACAGTTCTTACTTCAGACTTGCCATTATCGTCAGTTACAGTTTCTTCATCGAAAGCATTGCAAAGGAAAGCCATAAAGGAGCGAGAAACACCACCAGATGTTTCAATAACGTAAGGAACATATCTTTCATTATTTACATTATCTACATATTCCATCTTTTTACCGGAAAACTCTTGATGCGCCGAAAGATCGAAATTAGTACGAGAGTGAATACCTTCTATTTCGCCCCATCCAAAAGGAAATTCAAATTCGATATCAACGGCATAGTTTGCATAATGAGCTAGTTTGTCGTGAATTTTCCATTTCAATTTTTCAGGTTTCATACCTAAAGCGATATACCAGTTCCAGCGTTGTTCTTTCCAATAGTCAAACCAATCCTTTTCAGAACCGGGTTTGATAAAGAATTGCATTTCCATCTGTTCAAATTCACGAGTACGGAACAAGAAGTTTTTAGTATTAATTTCATTTCTGAAGGCTTTGCCTATTTGAGCTATACCAAAGGGTACTTTTTGACGGCTTGTATCCAAAACATTTTTGAAATTAACAAAAATACCTTGTGCAGACTCGGGGCGAAGATAGACTACAGCACTTGAGTCTTCTACCGGACCTACAAAAGTTTTAAACATAAGATTGAAGTTACGAACTTCAGTCCAGTCCATAGTACCCGAGACTGGGTCAGGAATTTCAAAATCCATAATAATATTATAGAAATCGACTGGTTCGCGACATTCAGCAAGTCTAGCTTCAATTTGAGCAGCTTTGTCAGTTTTATTTTTCTTTTTTAATTTATCGATAAAGTCTTCAATCAAATTATCGGCTCTATGTCTGGCTTTGCTAGTTTTATTATCAATCATAGGATCGCTAAACTGAGTTACGTGACCACTAGCTTCCCAAGTGCGTGGGTGCATAAGAATAGAAGCATCGACACCTTCAACGTCATCTCGGTAGGTCATTGCTTTCCACCATGCTTCTTTAATGTTCAATAACAGCTCTACACCTAATGGTCCGTAGTCCCAGCAACCATTAAGCCCGCCATAAATTTCTGAAGATTGAAATACAAAACCACGTCTTTTAGCAAGTGATATTATTGTATCGAGTTTAACCATATAATCCTCTTTATTATTAATTTAATATAAGATACAAAATTAAGGAAAATATTTATTTTATAAATAAAAAACTCGTTTCAGAGAGTCCGAAACGAGTTTTTTTAATCTAAAAGAATAATTATTTGTTTTCAGGAATATTCTTAACGATTTCTAACAAAAGTTTCCAGCATTTTTCAACAGCAGGAATATGAACTTTTTCGTCAGGTGAGTGAACGTCTTTCAAAGTAGGACCGAAGGAAATCATATCCATACCTGGATATTTTTCGCCGATCAATCCGCATTCCAAACCAGCATGAATTGCTTCAATCTTTGGTTCTTGACCATACATTTTTGCATAGATCTCTTTTGAAAGCTTAACGATAGGTGAGTTTACATTTGGTTCCCAAGCTGGATATCCATCGCCGGATTTTACAACAGCGCCACCTAATTCGAAAGCACAACGAACTTTACCTTCGACGTTGCGTTTTTCTGTTTCTACTGAGCTGCGTTGGCTAGTAAGAACATAAACTTCATTTTCACGAGTTTCAATCACAGCAAAGTTTGTTGAAGTTTGAACCAAACCAGCAATATCTGGACTCATGCGAATAACGCCGTGAGGCATAGCATAAAACGACCAGATAAGACGTTTTTGGAATTCTTCAGTCATTACTCTGTTTGGCATTTCAACTGATTCTGCAAATACAGTCAAGTTTGGTTCTTTAGTAGCAAATTCTTTTTTGACCATTGCATCAAATTCAGCAATAAATTTTTCAAAATCAGCTTTTGCAGCGTTAGGAACAGCTACGATACCAAAAGCTTCGCGAGGGATAGCATTGTGTTTGTTGCCACTAGTGAAAGATGACAAACGAATATTCATTTTGTTCATCAAATTATAAACAATTCTAGTTAAGAATTTAGCAGCATTGCCTCTACCATCATGAATTTCGATACCAGAGTGGCCACCACGAAGACCTTTGACAGAGATCTTATATGCACTTGAATCAGCAGGAACTGCAGCAGCTTCGTATTTATATGTACCAGAAGTATTAAGTCCACCAGCACAACCGATTGTGAAAGCACCATCTTCTTCTGAGTCTAAGTTAAGAAGAATTTTTGCATTTAATAAATCTGTACCCAATTGGATAGCGCCAGTCAAGCCAGTTTCTTCATCCAAAGTGCAAAGAATTTCTAATGCAGGATGTGCTTCGTTTGAATCCATTAATGCCATACCCATAGCGATGCCGATACCATTATCAGCACCTAAAGTAGTACC
>JAUQWR010000369.1 GCA_030835065.1 Candidatus Kapaibacterium sp. | reverse complement strand
CGAATTAAATGAAAATAGTTCTGGCAAACCATTAAATCCAATTTATACAAAAAAAATCACTCCAATAAACACACAATTCATTGATTATATCTATTATCATGATTTACCTGAATTGAATACTTCAATAAATATCAATCTTGGACTTGGAGTAAGTAATTATCAAAATATTGAAATTAGCAATAATAGTATGAATATATATCGTTCTCACTCTCAATTTGAATTTGTTTATGGAGCAGGTTTTACCTATCATCCTTATGGAGCAATTATATTAGGAGTAACGTTTGATAATATTAGAAAAGTATCATTTAATCTTGGATTAGGATTTACAGTAATCAATAATGAATCTTTTCCCATTAATAAATATTTTGAATAAAAATGTAATAGTATAATTATGGTCCTTATCTTTCAATCATATTAATAACAGGCTTCACATGATTCTTCATTTTACAGATGGCGTTGAAAAAGTTGGTGTCTATATCCAAAAATTAGCCCGTAAAGGTTATGAATGGGTTAATTATGAATCTGAACTTAAACCCGGTACTTATCTCCCAGGTGAAGGCTTAGAAACTTTACTCGTTTTTGGATATGCTGACGATAATATTTATTCCATTATTAATGATGAAACTGAATTGTGTTGGCTTAAAAACGAATCAGGTAGCCTAGTTTATATCAAAGAAGAATTAATAATCAATATTTGGCATTTCGAAGACCATTTTATAGATTGGACTTATTTTTTGAATAACTATGTTGATGTTTTTAGAAATTAAATAATTTGTTCCAATATTGATATTTTATATTAAAAAAGGAGAATATACCTATAGTATTTCTCCTTTTTTTATAAATCACTATCAATAATTATTTTTTTTATTGATGATTATTTAATTATTTCTACTAATGCCTTAGCATATATAGTATTAGTAAATCCCATACTAATTGCTTTCTTTAATTTTTTTGGTACCTTAATACATGGAACACAATTAATACCATTTTTAGTATTTACTGAATTACCAGCAAAATCATGATCCATATTTAAAACAATAAAATTTCTTTTTTCTTCATATGCATAAAATTTTCCAACATAATCATTTTCTAATACACCATTATATTCCTCTAATAACCTCAAATAATGATCAATAAAATTATATTCTCCATATGATATATATAAACTTATTCTGTATTGTTCATTCTTATTAAATGAATTAGTGTCAATTTTCTTTAATATTTTTACATTAATTATCGAATCTGGTTCGATTACAATTACTTTTGGAATACAAGGATATTCATTTTTAAATACTAAATCAAGTTGTTCGCCATCATATTTATAACTTGTTGAATCAGTTTGCGAAATCAACAAAATATTTCTAACATATTGAATGTATGTTCCAGGAGGAATTTTTTTCTCATTTATTATACCACCAATCCAATCATATTTTGGAATAACAATTGGATTTTTAGTTTTATTTTCTAAACTGAAATTTATTATTAAACTATCATTTAGAACTATCCCTTTTAAATCATTAACATTAACTTGACAGTTTTGGGCATAGCCGATAGAATTTATCAGCACTATTATTAATAATATTAGATTTCTAATTTTCATTATTATTCCTTTTTATTTTCTTTTGAATTTGGGAGAAGCATTTTGAAATTCACGTGTTCCCGGTATATTATTAGTATTATCTCGAAAATCCAATCCCATCATATCCCTCCAAGCATGAAAATATAGTTCATGAGCTACCCAACCTTCGTGTGAAATTCCCTTATCCATAACAATGTGATTTATCCCTAAACTACTTACAGAAAGCTCGTGTCGCCCTTGCCTATCATCACTCGTCATATATTTACCATATATAATTAAACTCTGAAATCCAAATGGAGCTAAATGCTTCTCATAAATTGCAAAATTAACAACACTTTCACCTTCACCAGTAGCTGTATATTTAAATTCTTCCTTTACCCCAAGGAGATCAAAATATACTGGATCATTAATCTGTGTTATTAAATCTAAATATTTGGAAAAATTTGAACCTTTAGTACCACTTATATATCCTTCTTTCACTCCCATTGCATATAATGGTTTTCCTTCATCATTATCTCCAATATAATCATATGTAATATATTGCTCTTTATCATCTTCTACTGACTTTACAATTTGTAGAGCTGCATCTTTGCCAATGGCTATCAGTCCAGATTGAATAATAACATCAGTACCTGTAATTGATGCCTCACTTCCCATAGCCTTTGTTAAATCATCGAAGGTTGGATCTTCAGTTGTTAATCCATTTGCAGAAGTTCCTGTTCCACTATTACCACTATCTCCACTATTATCACTACTACTTGGTACTCCTAATCTTGTATAAAAATCCAAATTTATGTCATGCTTTAATTGCATTAAGTCCATAGCACAATCTCTAAAAAAATTAAATTCAGATTCATAAGATGTATTAACTGCTCCACATTCAGCGAAAATTGACTCCCAAATAGCATCTAAATCTAAACTATTTCCCAGCACCTTATCACCTTTCTCCTTTTCTGGCGCTAATCCTGAATTATCATGGAAAGATATTGGGTTATTATAAGCAAAATGATATGGCGTTAGGCTGGGGAAAGCCTCCCAAAGCGGATCAGGAGCTAAGAACCTACCGAGCTTAGGCATATACATTCGAGCACCCATTTCTACCAAATCGCTCTCGAAATCGAATTCTTCGCCAGCAAAACCCTTACGTGGGGCTTCATGATTTGTGCAATACAATGTATCTCCAAATGGTAAGTACTCGTAAACCTTGCTTCCACCACTCGAAGCCAACATTACTCTGGTACTTCCTATATGATCTTTAAAGTAAAATTCTTTTGTGCCATCCTTACGTAAAATAATACTTCCGCCATCAAGGTAAAAGTTTGTTAAGTTGAAGTAAACACGTTTGCCAGTTTCTTGTCCTATTGTAAGTGATGTTTGGCGTCCCTGATACATTGCAATTTCATCACCTCCGGCACCTCGTAAATAATAAACCCATAATTTAGATTTTTCATTCTCAGGATATGGAGATACGATCATGCGTTTACTTTCGCGAGCACCACCAAATCCGTAATGATAGTTCCATTGCCATGTTTGTGTATTTACTAATTTATGCTCAGAATTATCTGAATAAAACATGGCTAATTTAATAAAATTCTTCACTAAACCGCCCGAATAATACTCAAATGCTCTGGCTGTCTTAGTTCTGTTTATAGTTTGGTCATATTCTTCAATTCTTTCCACAGCACCATTAAGATTGTAAATAAACGTTGACAATATATTAGAATTTACCGTACTAAGCAAGCGGTTTTTTAATGTGTTATGATAATTGTAAGTTATATTTACTCCATTCTCTGAAGATGATAACCTATTACCTACATTGTCAAATGTAAAACTTGAATTTGAATTAGTACCATTTGCGTTCAAAAGTCGTTTCATTTCATCATATACATAATCTGTTTCAATGGCATTACTATTTATTGATTTAGACTTTTGCTTAGTAATAAGACCATCATCTCTTCGGGTCAATTCTTCTTTGAATATAAGTTCATTTATATTACGTCTTGCTACAAGACTATCTATGAATCCACGAGAATTGTAATAGAAGAATTTCTTAGCATTTATTCCGGTATAATTAATTGTTTTTACACCACCACGTTCATTATATTCATATTCAACTTCAGGTTCAGATGGACATTTTAATGTATCTTGAGGGTATGCAATTGTCGATATTCCAAGACCAGTTTTATTTTTATCAATTTTTGCATATACTTTTCTTAGTCTGCCATTATCATCATAATCATACCAAACGTTATATTGTTGCAATTGGTCT
>JAUQWR010000368.1 GCA_030835065.1 Candidatus Kapaibacterium sp. | reverse complement strand
AAGCTTACGAAAAAGAATTAGATAATCTGACACATCAATGTATAGAAGCATTGCACAGAACATTCATTACTCCTATCGAAAGAACAGAAATTTATAAATTAGTAAAAAGACTGGACGACATTGCAGATATTATCAATGCAGCAGTCAAAAGAATTGTTCTTTACGAAATCAAATCAATCAGACCAGAAGTAAAAGAAATTGCAATAAACTTGATTAGTGCTACAAAAGAAATAAGACATGCACTTACACTACTTAGAGACTTAAAGCATGCTGATAAAATTAGAGAATCCTGCAAAAAAATTCAAGCCTTCGAGCAAGAAGCAGACAATTTGTTTAGATCTACTATTCCAAAATTGTTAAAAGAAAATGATGTAATAGAAATTCTATTATGGAAAGAAATTTTCGAACGTTTCGAAAAAGCAGCTGATAAATGCAAAGATATTGCAAATATCATCGAAGAAATTGTAATTGAAAATGCATAATTTTATCAACAATTAAAAGATAAAAATGGATCCGGTTTTAATAATACTAATTATCTCTGTAGCAGTAGCTTTAATTTTTGACGCAATCAATGGCTTTCATGATGCAGCAAATTCTATTGCCACAGTCGTATCGACAAGAGTATTGTCGCCAAGATTCGCTGTTTTCTGGGCAGCATTCTTCAATTTTATAGCAATGTTTGTTTTCGAACCTAAAGTGGCTAATACAATTTCTAAGATAGTACACATAAATGCCTCCGATCCCGCGTTTGTTTGGGTAGTTTTATCAGGATTATTAGGTGCAATTATCTGGGATTTAATAACTTGGTGGTTTGGATTACCAACATCATCTTCTCATGCTCTTATTGGTGGCTTTGCCGGCGGTGGTATGGCTCATCTTGGTTTTAACGTAATCAATTGGAATAAATTATTAGATACAATTTACTTTATTCCATTGGCTCCACTTATTGGTATGGTGGCAGCTTTTGTTGTTATGATTGCAGTTTATTGGATTCTTCGACGTTGGCATCCAATGAAGGTAGATAAAGTATTCAGAAAAGGTCAGTTAATTTCTGCTGCTCTTTATTCATTAGGCCATGGTGGTAATGATGCTCAAAAAACTATGGGTATTATTGTTGCATTACTTGTCGCTGCTGGCTATTTCGATCACAATGTTCAATTGTCTCTAACTGATTATCATACATCTTGGATTATTATTTCTTGCCACCTAGCAATGGGAATTGGTACTGCTCTAGGTGGTTGGAAAAT
>JAUQWR010000367.1 GCA_030835065.1 Candidatus Kapaibacterium sp. | reverse complement strand
TTTAAGTGTAGAGTCTTTCGGTTTAAAAATAATTGTACCGTTTTCCCATTTTGGGGCTAAATCGGCAGAATGTTCTTCATCTAATTCTCTAATAACAGCTTTAGCAATAAGTCTAATATCTTCAAATTCCATTAAATCTCCCAAGTACCTTTATCAGGAAAATAAAGGGTTAATTTTCTATCACCTACTTTGACACTGGCAGTTCTAGAAATAGATCCGCCAATATCTTCACCTAAAATTTTAATACCTCTTTTCAATAAACCAGCTTTGACAGCCACAGCATTGCGCTGTCCTATACTGAAATAATCGCCAAGCTCTACTTTGGTTTTAGCACCACCAGCAATTTTAGCATAAACTTTGTCGGGTGTACATCCAAAATCTTGCATAGTTTTGACCATAACATCAACACCTGAATCAGCAAAATAGCCAGGCAATTTTTGGGCTTTTTCTAAATCAGTTTGCGAAGCCGGCAATGCAATATGAGCTAATCCTACTATATTTGCACTCGGGCAAAATAGCGCAAGACCAATACAGGATCCTAGAGCAAATATTTTTAATACTTTTGATGGATCTTTTGTAACTTCAAAAGCCCCCATACCCAAAATCACTTGATTTGTACGTGCAGTCCTGTCTAATGCATTAGAAGGCAATGTATAATCTTTTTTGACACGCTTAAGGTGGCTAACATCTTGAGTAGAAGCAAGTTTTATTTTTGTAAATAACTGATTGAAAAGCTCGGGTAATCCTCTGGCACCTGCGCCGGGTTTGGGCAAGAAATCGACTGCACCTGCTTCGAAAGCTTCGGATGTTACTTTTGAATCCTTTTGAGTCAATGCGCTTAGTACAATTGTTGGAATTGGATTGACTGGCATTAAATTTAATAAAAATTGAATACCATTCATCCTTGGCATTTCCATATCCAACAAGATTACGTCTGGTTTTAATCTGCTTACTTGATTCAATGCAAGATAACCATCAGTTGCTGTGCCCACTACTTCAATCATAGGATCTTTTGCCAAGCCTTTGGCTAAAATATCTAAAACCAATGCCTGGTCGTCAACGATTAAGACTTTAATTTTTGTATCACTCATGCCCTAAGCTCATCTCCATCAAGTTATTTATTTTGATTTGTTACAATCACAATTTTTAGACAAATTTATCTGCTTATTATTTTACTCTTTGTTTAGCTTAGACAAATTTTCAGAAATAAATAGATAAAAATTATATTTCTCAGTCTTTATACTGAGTTTATTTTCTTCTATTTTATATTTACCATTTATTATTAGCTCCTTGATTTTAGTATCGGTAAGAAATTCAAAATCATTAGATTTATTATAATTTGCAAAAACATAGAGAATATTTTTATCATTTATTATTTTAAACCCAATTAATTCGTCTGGAGTATCAATAATTTCTACTTTCAAATTTTTGTTATTACTCAAATATTTTTCGTGGATTGTATTTAAATGCCTAATCAAATTAATTGAATTTTCTTTGCTTAGCCAATTTAAATGCGAAGTAGAAAACAATGGTAATACATCTACCGGATACTGCAATATTTCCTTCTCAGTAAATCCTAGACCTGTATTAACCGGCAATTTTTCATTTAATTCGATTCCCGAATGAAAAAATTTGATCGTTGGCATCAAATAATTCAAAAAAATCATCATATCTGAAAATTTTTTATCTTCAATCTGAGCTAACCTATGTGTATTATGAGTTTCAGGAGCAGCAAAAAAATGGATTGGCACATCATCTAATGCAAATCTTCTAATCAATTCTTTCATCTTCCACCACACTTGGATATCGAAAGGTACATATCCTAATGATGCATCATAACCATTGTCTTTTGATTCTTTTGAAATTGAAAAATTTTCCTCCCAAAGAATAAAATCAGGATTATTATCCCTGGCTTTGCTTACAATCATTTCTCTTAATTCTTTGGGAAGTGCATGCCCCATATCGATCATAACACCATCAATACCAAATTTTTGTATATAAAATGGTATTATTTCACTCAAATAATTCCATAATTCTTCCTTTCTATATTTTTCTTGATTCAACTCTTCATCATACATTCTAATCGTATTATATGCCATATAATTGAAATCAGTATGTTCGAAAAGTTTCAAATAAGTAACATCAGACCATAATGGTTGATTATCGTCTGGGGGCCAATCAGCAAAAGCACTAGGAATTACACATTCTTTACCATTTGTATCGTAACCTATAATTCTAGAATCAACAATAGAAATTTTTTCTGGAGTCGGGGCAAACATACTTATATAATCATCATTTGGCTTAGGCAAATTGGATAAGTCATTAGATTCTATTTTTTGTTTAATAATACTCAAAGTATCTTCATCAAAAAAAGGAGGTTTAAACGCCCCTCGATCAGCATATTCTTTATATATCCAATAGAACCAATCGGGATGTTCAAATATCATATCAGAATCCAAACCGGCAGTTCTAAACACAAATTCCAGAATTACTTTGATACCAAGTTTATGAGCAGCCTCGACAAATGCCGCAAATTGATAATCTGGGTTATTACTAATATTTGGTTCTGCCAATTTATCTTCAATTTTGTAATGATTTTTTATTGCATAAGGAGAACCCAAATTGCCTTTATTTCCATATTCACTAATCTTAGTAATTGGGAGTAAATAAATAATATTAACACCTAGCGAATGAAGATATGGAAGAAGTGCAATAGCTTTCAAAAATGTGCCGGTTTCGCGCCACTCAATATTCTTTACGTCTGGATTGATATCACCATCTAAATTATTATCAAATGCCAAAGTGTGCCTGACAAGCATATTATATACGATAGCATTACCTAGAGTACTTCTATCCACAGGAATCAATTTTTTGGATTTGGATAGTTCATCAATTTTTTTTAATCTATTTTGAAAAAATAAAATTGGATTGACAGATATCAAACTTGGATCTTCAATTTCGTTATTCAGCCATAATTCAGGTATAAAATAATCTTCCTCGGTAAATTGCGGGGCAATACTTAAAAGTTTTTCTCTTAATGATTTCAAATTATCAGACATTTCAATTCCCTTATTTAATATTCTAAATAACGAATTTGATTAATGATAATTGAAAGATGCTAATCAAATAAAAATGGGCTTAATAATTTTCAATTAGAAAAAAAATAAGCCCATTCTATAATTTATTGAACTAAAAGCTATTTAGTCATAAACCATTTAATCAAATCTTTAATTGTAGTCTTTTTTCCATACATTAGTATTCCCACTCTATAAACTTTTGCAGCAAACCAAAGAGAGCCGAAAAATGTACCAATTAATAAAAGAACTGATAGAATAACCTGCCAGATAGGTACTTCGGTAGCAGCAACTCTCACCATCATCAATATTGGGGAGAAGAATGGAATTAAAGATAAAATTACTGCCAAAGTGCCATCAGGATTAGACATCACATTGAATATAAACAAAATTGGCAAAATAATCGGGATTGTAATGGGCCACTGCAATTGTTGGGCGTCTTGTTCTTGATCGACAGCAGAACCAACAGCAGCAAATAAAGTAGAATAGATAAAATACCCCGAAAGGAAATAGAAAAGAAATGCAATACCCAACCAAGGCGAAATATAAGGCATTTCAAAACCACCCATCATACCTTGCTGCATATTTGGCATACCAGCCATTTTTGGATCGATAAATGTAGATACACCACCACCTGCAATAGTAATTCCGATTGCAGAAATAATTAACCAAACAGAAACTTGAGTAAGACCAACTGCTCCAATACCAATTACTTTACCCATCATAATTTCAAAAGGTTTGGCAGACGAAGCTATAACTTCAATAATTCTATTAGCCTTTTCTTCGATTACACCTTTCATTACTGTTTGCCCATACATAAGCATAAGTATATAGATTACAAATCCAAGGAAATAGCCAATTCCAGAATATATAGCAGTATAATCTTTTGTTGTTCCTTTTTCAGTAACCTTATTAGTAACAATTTCAACATCTTCGTCTAAAATTTGCATAACTTTAGCATTAGCACCTGCCTCAATTAATCTTTGATGTCTGATAATATTGCTTATATTTTTTTCGAGAGAAGTTTCGAAACCTAGACCACCACCACCACGAGAATACACAAA
>JAUQWR010000366.1 GCA_030835065.1 Candidatus Kapaibacterium sp. | reverse complement strand
CTATTAATGAACTAAATACAATTTATAAGCCTGTACAAGCAGTAAGTTACAACGATAAAATAGCCGAAGCTGCAAAGTATCATGTAGATGATATTGGTCCTAAAGGCATGGCTCAACACAATAGTTCAAATGGTGAATCATCGGGAAATAGAATAAAACGTTACTACCAGTGGTATAGTTATGGCGAAGTAATCTCATACGGCTCAAACAATTCCGATGAAGTAGTTGCTCAACTTATTATTGATGACGGTGTTTCTAATCGTGGACATAGAAAAGTAATTATGACAGATTATTTTAAAGAAATTGGATTTGCATGGGGATTTCATAGTGTTTATGGGATTATGTGCAATATAGACTTTGCTTCAAGTAATTAGTTTTTTATATATTCCATTAGGAGTGATTTATGAAGTTTGTATTTTCAATTCTTATTCTTGCTTGTGTATTTTATAATTGCAATGCAGAAAAAAAACTTAGTGTCTTATATTACTTCGAAAATCCATCTGATTCCTGTAAATTAGGTAAAAACATTTGGTTATGGGACGAAGATGCTAGTGCTGAAAGTTATGATTATCTTAGAATGAGTACCTGTGACAAGTCTTTTGTAGATTATGATGTAATTGATTCATCTACTGTAAAATTAGCTAACGGGATGTCTTCAAGTTTAGTAAGTGGAAAAATAGAAGACTCATCTTTCATTTTTTTGATTTATAGTTATATACAAAAGAAAAATATTATGAAAATTAACTATAATTTTCAATTAAATAAAATTGTTTTGACTGATTATAATGAAACCTCTGTTGAAGAATCAAATTTTTCAATTAATATTTTATTAAATTATTACAACACAAGATTGTCGCTTTCAAATCCCAATAATTTACAAGTAAATTCAATAACATTTTATGATTATTTAGGAAGAATAATTAATGAGTGTAATATATCAAGTACAGATTGTTTAATTTCTATTCCATTCGAAATTTCAGGAGATTATCCAATAATTGTAAATGTCAAAACTAATTCTAAAAATTTACCATTTTTAATAAAAAAACTCGGTTATTAAAACCGAGTTTTTAAAAAATTTAGCAACCGCCTTTGCTTCGTTTAGCTCCAGAGCTTGCGGGTTTAGCCTTGTTTTCAAGCTTTTTTGAAAGCATTGCTAGTCTTTCACTTATATTTTGCTTGAATTTGCTTTCAGCTAAGGTATTCAAAGGATCTGTTTCAGGTTTTGTACTTATCTGAGTAATTTCTTGATTGAAATTTTTCAAACCACCATTTAAAGCCAAAACTTTTTTATTTCCATTCATCATTGCCAAAATTGCAGCTTTTTCTGCAAGTTCACCATTATAATCATAAAAGACAATAGTCTTTTTGCTCTTATTAATCAGATCAGAACCTTCTTTTGTAAATAATTTTTCGAATTCAAGATTAGCAGCACCAGGAAGATGATTTTTAGCAAAATATTTGTTTTGTTGCAAATCAACTAATTGGATAGACACATCTTCATCGAGCAATCTATAAGCAAGTTCAGTAGCACTAATATTATTAATTTTGTATTCACTTACGATTGTTTGATCGTTCAATTTGCTCCACAATTTATCTTTGTGGCTAGGCATAGCAAGCAAAATAAATCCAAAAACTACATAAATCGCAGCAAAATATACAAACTTGAATTCTGGTCGCGATAGCGAAAAGGCTGGTTTGCCGATATTTGTTTTATTAACTTTATTTTCAATAATAGTAGTAAAAATAAATGCACCAAAAGCCATTAATATCATTCCAAAGACAAACAAACCCGGAGAAATTCCCATAGCATCAAATATTCTTAAATCTCCCCAATTGTATCCGGTATAAAGCCAGTCGATACTAGGATAAATTTCTCCAAAAAGGAAAACTCCAAGCACAATACCAACGAAAAATACAATTGCATCTATCTTGCCTATCGAAGCAGCAGCAATACCAGTTCCCGGACAATAACCACCGAGAATAAAGCCAACACCCATAATAGCACCACCAACAATAGCAGACCAAAGGAAAGTTGGATTAATAAATATCAAATCAAGATCGAGGTATCCCAAATTGCCTAAAAGCAATACTCCAATCATAGCAGTAACACCAGCAGTAAAGAATACTCTCAAAACGACGAAATCATATCCATAGAACAATCCGGCAAGTTTTCTAGAAGAAGAAAATCCAGCTTGCTCTAAGATAAAACCAAAGAATAAACCTAGCAAAAGAGCTATTACATAATTAAATTCTTGGTTGAATATTTCAGGGACTAAAGGACCCATTTTATTTCTCAATAATTGTTGAACAAATAATAATTAAATCCAAAGTTTTCTAAAGAAAAATGCAATCATATAAGCAGAGCCAAAAATAGCCATCATAGTGATAATTCCGCCAAAAGACAAAACTGCCATACCACTAAGTGCAGCTCCGCTTGTGCATCCTCTGCCAAACTGAGCTCCAAGCCCAAAAAGCAAGCCACCCATTAATGCCATAGCAATTCTAACTTTGGATGTTGTGCTTGGTCCATGCTCTAATTTAAATCCAAGTCTATTAGAAATAAGCCCGGAAATAAAAGCACCAATAATAACACCAATAACTTCAAAAACGAGCCAGTTTTTAAGAGCACCGTCTTGATGTTCTTGCAAATAATCTTTATAGAATGGAGCAGTAGCCGCATGTGATGGTGCAACATTTTCCACGCCCCAGACCACAGCACTCTTTACTGCACCGCTTGCACCCAATCCGCGACCAGTAATAAATATGGTAGCCAATAAGATCAAGCCCAATAAAAATCCTGCTAAATAAGGATTCATGTATGGTTTTACTTCTTCCATTATTTATTCTCGCTAATTTGTTCAACAACTTCATCATGATTTTCGTGTTCGTCTAAATCTTCGTAACCGGTAATCATTGCTTTCAAATTTGTAAAAATATTTGTACCTGTTGTAATTAAATACAAATGAGAAATAAAGAAAGCAATCAGAATAAATGCACCCAATGTATGAAGAATAGCAATAGTATCAAGTCCGGCAACAACGAAAGATCTTATACCTTCGCCCTGAGGAAATCTATATAGCATATACAAAATACCGGTGCTAACCATAATTGGAATCACAACTATTTTGAGTCCCAAATATGTAAGTCTCTGCAAAGGATTTAATTTACTTAATTGAGTTTTTCTGGTAGGATGCGGAGCATTTTTGAAAATACCAAAAATATAATAATTCAATTGAGCTTTTATATTATTAAAAGTCGGAATATATTGCTTCCACTCTCCAGTAGTAAAGTGCCAAAACATAGCAAACGCAATTAAAATAATAAATCCATAAGCAGCAATAATATGAAACTTTACTGCATTTTCGAAACCAAAGAATTTGAAACTACCATGAATTTCGAATCCGGTAAGAGCAAGGAAAATAATCAAAAGAGCTTGCATCCAATGCCAAAATCTTTCGAAACCTTTATATATATATACTTTATTCATTATTTTCTTCCTCCTCGATATTCTTTACTTTGTTCTTTTTTCCATAAACAATTCTAATGGTGCCATGCGATAAAACACCAAGGAAAGTAAGAACTATTGCAGCTATACCAAAGTTATCTACCCAAGCATTATAATCTCTTCCCGGAATATAAACATCTTTAATTTCAGCAAGTCTGCTATTATCTCTTGTGTGGCATTCAATACATTGTACAGTCTTTTCTTTAGGCGAAACCATGTGATTGAGTATCCAATTCATTTCAGTTTTTACAAATCCATATTTGCCACTCCATGGTCTGCCTGCATATTCCATACCTTTAGCAATAGAAGTATTCCAGTCAAAGTCTTTCCAATAGCCACCCTTACCAACTTCTTTGTCCCACAATTTTGGAGCAACCAATGTCTTAAATTCTGGATCATAAGGTTGGATAGAGCGCATAACTTTTACAGGTACAATCTTCGCATCGGGAGAGTCGTAATCACCATTCAAAGGATTGAGTACTAAAGGTACCTGAGTAATTTTATCTTCTAAAAGGTGGTGTTGGGCAGTTCCATCAAACCATTTATATTCAGGTTTAAGCATTTTTTCCCAAGTGATAGCACCTTTAATAGACAAATAAATTTCATTTCCATCTTTATCTTTAATATCATAAGGTTTCCCATCTTTCAAATCACCAGCTTTAGACCAATCCCAATGCGTTTTAGTAGCATTGACTTTAGCATAAATAGGGATATGGCAAGTTTGGCAGGCAATTTTTACAGTATGTTCGTTTACGATATCATCATTATGAGGTTTGGAACTATGGCATTTTTCACATTCCAGTCTGCCTCTATTCATAGAAGCCATAGTATAAAGTCTGCCTTCCATTTTGTGGTTTTCAGCTTCATGGCAATCAATACATTGCATATTAGCGCCATCCTTAGCCAAATGAACATCAACCTCTTTAGAAGCTTCATAAAGAGCTTCTTCTAAATCTCCATGCTTAGAGTTATTACCGCCACCACCATTAAAATGGCAGTAGCCACAATTTTCCATTTTCGGCTTGCCTACATGCTGAGCAATATAAGCAAAGTCTAAATCAGGTTTTGGATTGCCGGCAGCTTCCTTTTCTTTTTCATATTTTCCGGAATTATCATGGCAAGCCAAACAATCAATATTTTCTGCTTTAGAAAAATCAAAATCTTTGCTATCGTAACCATATCCAATATGACAACGGTTGCAAGTACCTTCGTTTCCACCAACAGAAATACAGTGATTGTTAAGAATATTACGTTTACCAATAGAAACAATCCCTCTGCCTTTCATATATTCATCAGAAAGCCAGCGCCAATGGGTTGATTGCATTATTTCGGTATGACGCTCGGTGTGGCAAGAAATACATTCTAAAGTAATATCCTGCGGACGAGCAAATTTTTTGTTTAACTGGGCAAATTTTGAATGATCTACCCCGGGAACATGCTTCTTAGAGTATTTCTCTTTGAGCTTATCGAGCTTCGTTGGCATTGGTTTGTCTGTATTAACAACTAACACAACAGCCAAAATCGGAAGCACAAACAGTAAAATCAATCCTATAGTTTTTCTCATAACAAGTCAATAAATATTATTGAACAATTATATAACTCAAAAGTAATATATTTATTTGTTAATTAAAATTAATTTATTTCAATTGTTTAGGCATTGCTAACATAATATTATTCTAATAATAATAATTATAATTGTTAATATAAATAAAAACTTGGAAAGATTAAAATTTGTTAAGCATAATCATGAAAAAATAATAAAATAAAATGTAAATCTATATTACTCGTTAATAGAAAAAAAATATAATTAGGGCTTAGAAATCAATTTTTTTCTTGATTATAAGCCAAAATTAGTTTAATTTATGTATGTAAATTGTTAATTATTATTTGATTTAATTATGCCCGCTACGGTTTATCAGAGATTAATCCTGAAAAAGGATGATTTTAGCCGCAAAGATTTGCGAAATATTGCTAATTGGGTTAACTCTGTATGGCATAAAGACCATGAGGAAGATCCTCAAAAAGTCGAGCAAATGGAAGGTGATCGCACCTTTATGGTTTTCGAATATCCTGAAGACATGATTCCGATTATTGATGGAATCGTCGAAAAATTCTACAAAAACAAGCAGAAAAAATATGTCAAGCAGGTGAAACTCGAAGAAAACCACAAACTTCGCAAGGAAGGAAAACTACCGGAACCTGATCCAGACGAACAAAAGAAAAAGCCTCAAGGCAAAAAACCTTTCAACAAAGGAAAAGGTAATTTTAATAAAGGCGGTTTCAAACCTCGCTTCAATAAGCCTGGTGGTTCGCAGCAAGGTAATTTCCAGAATAAAGAACGGAAGTTTGACAATAATCGTCCCTTCGATAGAAATAAACCTTTCGACAAAGATAAGCCCTTCAACAAGGACAGAAACTTTAATCGAGACGCTAATTCTTCGAAAGACAGACCTTTCGACAAAGACAGATCTTATAATAGAGACTTCAATCGCGACCAAAAACCTGGTTTCGATAGAGCTGCCTCTTCTTATGGAAATAAGCCTTACAATAAGTATCCAAATCAGCAAGCTTATAATCCATTCCCAAAACCTGAAGATAACTCTTCTGAGCCATCTAAGCCCAAAAGAAAACGTATCTCAGGTATTGTTGTTGTCGCCGACATCAAACCAGATGATCTGTAAAATTTTAAGTCCGGCTTTTGCCGGACTTTTCATTTATTAAGCCACGATTTGAATTCTGACGACCTATCTATACTCACTATGCTTTCTATTCCTTTAGGCAGATTTGGTTTTAAGCTTATAAATACTCTTCCCCTTGTATATGCTTCCATGTTTTCTATCGATTCTGAATTGATTATCATTTTTCGATTTATTCTGAAAAACTTATCTTCATCCAGTATATCTTCCAAACTATCCAATGTATTGTCAATTATATATGATGCTCCGGATTTTACTGTCAAATATACAGCTTTGTCTAGTGCATAAAAATATGCAACATTTGATACTTCAATTGATTTGATTTTTGTGCCAATCTGTACTAAAAATCTTTTCTTATATTCACGATTTGCATGGCTAAATGAATTTATCAGTTTATTTATATCTATATCACTAGCCTTATTTATTTTTTTGAATTTTTCGATACTAGCTTTCAATTCATCTTCGTTAATTGGTTTTAGTAAATAATCTATACTATTATATTTAAAAGCTTTGATTGCATATTTATCATATGCAGTAGTAAATATAATGGGTGTATCTACGCGTATTTGCTCCATAATTTTAAAACTCAAACCATCCGACAAATGAATATCCATAAATATAAGATCAATTTTATTGTTTGATATAAAATCAATACTTTTGCTTATACTTGGAGTGTTGCCAATTATTCTTATATCATCAAACATTTCCACTATCAAGCTGGAAAGTCTATCAGCTGCTAATTGCTCGTCTTCGATTATCAAACAATTTATCATAATTCTTCCTCACTAATAAGTGGTAGCTTGCAATAATAATAATTATCTATAGAATAAAACTCTGCTTTTTTATCACTTAGCAAATTATATCTTTTAATTAAATTTTTGATTCCAATTCCGGTTGAATTATTTTCATTATACCTGGGTTGGAAACTATTCTTTATCACTATTTGATTATTATCATGATAAATACTAATTATTAAAGGTGAATCTATATCAGTGCTATTATGTTTTATTGCATTTTCTATAGCTAATTGTATAGAAACAGGCGGTATTAAAGCATCTATAGAGCGCAAATCTCCATCTATCATATATCTTATTCCTTCTCCAAATCTGTACTTATTCAGTTTAAGAAATGATATTGAAAAATCAAGTTCTTTAACTAACTCAATCAAATGCAAATCAGAACTTTCAGTGATATACCTATAAATTCTTGAGAATTCTTCTACAAATTTTTCTGCTGCACTTGCATCTTTTCTAATTAAACTCATCAAAACATTTAGGCTATTAAATAAAAAATGTGGATTTAATTGATTTTTCAATGCTTCGAGCTGTGAAATCATATTTTGTCTTTCCAATTCATCAGCTTTTTGTTTTGTATTTTTCCAATTTGAATAGAAAATATATGCTTCGAGCGCTATAACCATAATTAAATTAATAACAGAAGTTATTAAAAAATTATTTATCAAAATTGGCTCTAATCCCTTTTTGTAATTGTTAATCGAATGTACAGTAATTGTCAAAATACTTGATAATATTGCTGAATTGATAATAAGCCCCATTGTCTCAGTAATAATTCTCAATGCAGCTCTTTGATGCCACGAAAATTTTTTATCGCAGAAATTTATCAATTTCATATTGAAATAGAACAAACATATTGCTGTTATACCACTAAAAAAAGTTGAATATACTATGGCAAAAATCAAAGATAATATCGAACTATGTACAAAAAATCCTGTCAAATGATTATAACTAATAATAAGCATTTGGACAATTAATGAAAAAACAAAAAGGATGCTGATAATTTTCGAATTTATTTTCATATAATTATACTTTTATTTTTAAGCAATATAAATATATTAGCTGAAAAATGGAAACCTATTTGGTTTCCATTAATCAAAGAAATTATATTTAAAAGAAATACCAGCATTAAAATTATTCAATATATCTTCTTCAGCACCAAGCATTTTGATTGGAGAGCTTGCGCGGTAATCACAATTAATTGTAAGAGACCAATGATTATAGAAACGAGCTTCAAATTCTGCACCCAACTGCCATACTGCAAATAAGTCCTTATCAATAATCTCATCTGCCCATTTCATATCCTTTCTATATTTTCTATCATAAATATATGATATTTCGCCAGTCCCCATATATATTGGCAAAGAAAAGTGATAATCGCCGATCCCAAATGGATGCCAATCTAAAAAGACACCGGCATGCCCTGCCTGTAGATGATAAGATTTATCTTTGTCTAATT
>JAUQWR010000365.1 GCA_030835065.1 Candidatus Kapaibacterium sp. | reverse complement strand
TTGTGATTTCTTTTTGATGCAAAGCAGCTTCAATTTCTGAAGAACCTTTGCCCCACATGAATAATGGTATAGAAAATCCGATATCGAAACGTTTTTGGTCTAGCAATTTGTTGTAAGCATCAGGCAATTTATTAGCAGACTGATTAAATCCATACGCAGCACTAATAGTAGCATTGAAAGAATACTGAGATTCGATAGAAGCAAGATTGGACTCAGCTCTAATTTCTCTAACTCGATAATCATTAAATTTAGATGAGTATTGCAATGCAGATTCCATAGCTTTTTCAAGATTTACTTCGAATACTGGAATAACAGTAGGAGGAACAACTGTAAAGTCGTCATAATCTTGAAGATTTAAATATTCTTTTAGTTCATCAACATTTCTGCTATAATTTAATTTTGCATCCGAAAGGTTGTTTTTCGAATTTGTGAGTGCCAGCTCGCTTTGTAGTAAATCATTTTCAGCAATTTTTCCAACATTGTATCTGCCGTTTGATAATAGATAGAGACTATCGTTGATTGCAACATTAAGTTCTGCATTTTTTAAATTCATATAAGCCATGTATAATTCAAAAAATTTGGAACTTGCTTCGAGTGCAATGCTTTCCATATCTTCAATAAATCTGGAATCGTCTGCTTCATGTTGAATTTCGGATGTTTTCAAATTCCAATACATATCATTATATTTAAATAATGGTTGGGAATAGCCTACATATATTGGAGATGTACGCCAAGTAGAAGATCTTTTGTCACCCGGAATTTCAGTTCTGCTTATTGAAGAGGAGATATTGAAAGTAGAGCCGAAAAAAGGAATTTTTTGAATAACATTCAAACTAGCATCAGCATTCATATTACTATAGCTGCGATAGAGGCTGGTACCATCGGGTTGGGGCACTCTGTTGATTTCTCTATAATATCCAGGCAGAGAACCTTGTAGCATAAGCGAAGGATAATACTCAGCTTTGAGTGCATCATTATAAAGTTTTCTAGATTTATTATTTCGCTTTACAATTTCAGCTTGTTTACTTTTGTTTTGAGCTATACTTATGCATTCTTTTAAATTCAAAGTTTTCACTTTTGTTTGAGCAAACAAAAAAGTTTGAGATATTAATAGAATGATTGCTATTAGTAACTTCATAGATCACCATTAATCAATAGAGTGTGGAGTATGTATAAATTTTTTGCTCTGTCCTTTAATTTTAAAAAGTCCAAGAAGCATATTGAATATCCAAATTGGCAAGCGAGCAATTGCAAGAACAAATTTAAAAGTATAAAATCTGCTAGGAATAGCAATACCTAAACTAAGCAAATTAATTGCAAAAAGCATTTGCCAAGAAAGGTAAATATATCTGAAATTTAAGAATATATCAGCCAAAGCTATTATCAATAGCAAAAAAACGAACAATGCACGAGGAGGAATAATCGAGGATACAACCTTATTGAAATAATCTAAATTGTAAGAAAACAACTTGAAAAAATCTTTAATAAAATAGTTTTTTACAAAGTCGAAGCTAGCGGCAAGCCATCTAGTTCTTTGATTTTTAAATACTTCCCATTTTTGTACTTTTTCGTCAAGAATGATAGCATCTTCGACATAAGGAATTTTAATATTTTCTTTGAGTAATCTAATTTCAAATTCACGATCTTCGCCGGCAACGTCGCCAAGCTCGCCCATAACTCTTTTGAAAAGGTGATATTCGACAGCATAACCAGAACCGATAATCATAGCCGAAAGCCCTAGATTGCTGAGAGCTCTTCTAAATAAAGAGTTATTCATTTCTTCGCTAGCAGCATCCAAAAGAGCAGTCGGAGTGTTAGTATTTTTAGCAGCACG
>JAUQWR010000364.1 GCA_030835065.1 Candidatus Kapaibacterium sp. | reverse complement strand
ATTTTAAAAGTGGAATAATCGACGTTGATTTTCTTAAAGTTAAAATAATAATTATTTTTGTCTTGAGTAATTGAACGATTTAAGGGATCAATTATAATATATTTAAATGTTTTGCTGTCAACATTTTTTATTGGAGCAAGTGAATCAAATTCAATAAAATAAGCATAATTTTCATCTTTTGGAATACCATTGTCCATATAAAATGAGCTGCAATCAATATGAACTTGTTTAATACCTTTGTAAAATACAAAATTTTTATCTTTTGCGATTTCATTTGTTATTATCTTAAAAGAATTGATGTCTGCATCACATTCAGTCATTCCAATTTCAAGCCAATTACCTGCTGGTGAGTAATAAATATTACCAAAAATATTTATAAAGTAAGAATCTGACTTATTTTTGTCAATATGTTTTCCTGGCATGCAGGATGTCAGGAGCAAGCATAATAAAAGAAAGCAAATGTTTTTCATAAGATTAAATTTAGAAATTCGAAAAATATATTCTAAATAGAATATTTAAAAAAGTCTAGTGATATTTGTATTAATACACACATTCATAAAAAATTATTGTAAAATCGAAAACCTTACTCAAGAAAGATAACAAAGAATATCTGAAATCTTGATAAATTTCATTTAGAAAGAACTTAATCAAAGAACAAAACGAAGTACTGAAAGAAGTACATCAATATCTATATCTTTTAAAGATTTAAACTTAATGCAATACGAGCTTATCTTAGCTTTGCCAATTTTGTCGGCACATAAATTAGATAGGAGCGACTTATCCTCGATCCCCATGATGTAAATAGAAATGCCGCTAGAATTGGCACTAATTCCAATTTTATAAAACTCTTTGATTTTACCGTCAGCGTATTTTATATTACAAGTTCCATAACCGATATTAGGATTGGATACAATTTTGCCTTCCTCATTCTTGCCGTCGAGATACCATAATCTGGCATCAGTATTTAAATCTAAAATTATGCGGTGAAGTTCGAGCATGTCGATACGTTTCTTCTCATCTAGAGAATTTATATAGTCTTGTATTTGTGTTTGAATATCCATAATTTTTCAATATAGTTAAAATTTAAATTAATTATTTATTTAGAAAAAATAAAGTTAATATTTTTTTGGATTCTTTTCTTTGGTAATAATCAATATTTAATAGATGGGATTTTATTCGTTGATACTCTCAAATAAGATTTATTGTTAGTGCTTTTTCCAAATTTTCTTGGCTAAAATCTTTAAATCAACATAATTACCATTAATTAGAGATTCTTTTTTTTTCTTTGTCCAGCCCTGTACTTGCTTTTCTCTGTAGAAAGCGTGATCAATTCTATCGTATTCTTCGTAATACACTAGCTCTACGGGAAGATGTTTTTTGGTGTAATTCGCTCCTTCTCCGTTTTGGTGTTGCCATAATCTTTTTTTAAGATTTTTTGTGCTTCCGGTATAATAACTGCCATCAGCACATTTTAATATATACATGTATCCCATATGTAACCCCTTTGATATGTTTCTTTTCTTAGGGCGCCGGTCACTTCGATACGGGCTTCGCCCTACTCAGTGACCGTGTCAAAGCTTGCTGAGTAGTCCCGGGGAGGTCACTTCGGTACGGGCTACGCCCTACTCAGTGACCGAGTCAAAGCTTGCTGAGTAGTCCCAGTGTAGGTCACTTCGATACGGGCTGCGCCCTACTCAGTGACCGTTTGCAGCTTTCTGAGTAGTCCCGAAGGGACGTATCGAAGCAAGCATAATCCCAAGCTAGAATAAAACCAATATAAGTCCCCGGGTTAGGTCACTTCGGTACGGGCTACGCCCTACTCAGTGACCGTGTCAAAGCTAGCTGAGTAGTCCCGAAGGGACGTATCGAAGCAAGCAATTTCACAATAAGTTTTATAGTCTGTACCTTATTGATAAAGTTGTAAATGTGTTGCCTAAATCCGTTTTCAAAAGTTTGTCGTTATTGTATGGTGCGTAATGATAACTGATATATAGTCCAACTCTACTATTATTAAAAACTTTTTTGCTAATATTTATACCCAAAGATGCATCATATGTTGAAACTCCATAATAATATTCTTTGCCATCAGAATTTGAATTTACCTTTTTTAAATCTGTATCAATTCGAGTAAACCCAATACCGCTAATTATTCCCAAAAACATTTTATCGTATATTTTAACTTCGTTTGAAATCCAAGCGCCTAATGTGAAACATATTGTGCCATTTGCCGATTTAATTGTGTTGTCGACATTTAGTTCGATATTCTTATCGTTAATTAATGGTCTTACTTCTATTCCAAAATCAAAGCGATAGGATTTGTATAATGGTGTGTTAAACGAAAAACCAAATTGAGGGCAGGGTCTATAAATATTTGAAAGTTTGCCTGTTGGAAGCCAAATTCCTGCTGAACCAATAACTGTAATTCCAAATAAGCCAATATCGTCAACCTTTGAGTCTAAGGTTTTGTATTTATTGTTTTCTAAATACTCATTTGAATAGTATAATTTGTTGAATTCTTCAATATTTTCTGAAAAAAGTAAACATAATAAATATTCGATTGTCTCCTTTTTTTGTTTTTCTAATAATTCATTTGCAAATTGCTTTGTTAAATTATCATATTTACTTCGCAAAGGAACATAAGAAAAGGCTGCCTTATTATCCTCAAATATTTCGTTATAGTTATCATTTTTTGCTTTATAAACTCGATTCTTAAAATTTGGAATGGAGTATGTGATATAATTTTTGTAAAGTGTATCGACAAATCTATTGTTTTTAATATCAAACAATATCTTTAATCTTTGAATTGGTTCAACTGAACCACAGTCTCTTTCCCATAGTGCTAATACTGGAAATATGCTATCTAATTGTTCAGTTGAAAAATTTGATATAATTTTTTGACTGTTGAATGCAATAATTTCGCAATTATTAGCTGGATTAGATATACGATTTAATACTGTTGCGTCGTCTTGGGAAAATCCAAATTCAGTAAAAATCACAAATAACATGAGTGTCAGTATTTTCTTCATTTTAAGCTCTTTTGCATGTAAATATCTCATTTATCTATGAATTCTCAATAAATGATTTATAAAAATAACATAATAATTTAAAATTTCAAATGCTAATTATTTATGTACTTTGAATCAACAAATATTTGATATATAATAATTAAGCCAATTACTGTTGTTGATAATATTTGAAATTTTATATTGAAGAAATTGTTTTTACATGCTTATACAAAAACTATATTTCGATGCCTAGGTTTATTAATTAGTTGGTAGGAGAGACATGCTAGTCTATCCCTAAAGCTTTTGGAATTATGAAAGGAGAAATAGAATGAATAACTCTATGATTTTTTGGAAAAAATGCCCTCCGAAATTCCTTGAGATGGGCATAAAAACATATTAGGATGCTGGCATGAAGGGTTACAGCTTTCTGAGTAGTCCCGGCGTAGGTCACTTCGATACGGGCTGCGCCCTACTCAGTGACCGTTTGCAG
>JAUQWR010000363.1 GCA_030835065.1 Candidatus Kapaibacterium sp. | reverse complement strand
GAAACAAACACCAAGATCCAAATCAGGAAAAGCTAGTTTAGAAGATCTTAATTCAAATACATCTGAGATATTTGAATATATTTTTAAGTTTGAAAGTTTATAAGATCGCGCCCATTTTTTATTATATAAAATTAGGTTGGAACCATCGTTAGTTATTAAAGCATTAGTCTTATAGTCGCTAGTGAAATTTAAGAAAATGGGCTTTGCGTAGGCTTCTTTGTGCAATATAAATTTATAATTGTGTTTGCTATTTATAATTGTATCTATATAAGAAATAAAAGTGCTACCATCAGTAGAAAATGCGACAGAATCATATGTTTGATTAAAATTGTAAACAAGATTTTCGTCGTTAAGCCTATAATCAAATGTTGCAGTCTTGCCTGATTGATAATAAATAAATATTTTGTATGTATTATTGATTGGTATAAAATCAATAAATTTCTCTGAAAAGTTACTAAAACTATTAACTTCTAGATTGTTATTTAGATTAATAATATGAAGTGAATTTGAATTTTCATTCGTTTTGTTGCAAATCAAATACTGATTGTTGAAATTCAGAAATGCTTTGTCGATTTTACTTGTACTATAATGCAAATATTTAAGATCAAAATTAATAATATGATATTCGTAAACTGGTGAATACGCATTTTTAGGCAAGACAGCAAGTTTAATATTGACAAAAGGTGCTCTATATTGAATGATTTTGCTAGAATCTAATACAATGTTGTCAGATTTTCCAATAAACATACTATCTAGCACCGATCCATCAAGCCTATTAATTAAAAGCAGAGATATCGAATTATTTTGCTCTTTCAATTTAAGAATACGATCGTTTTCAATAAATAATACATGATTTAAATTTATATTTTTATCAATACCATTAATATTTGTATTCGAAAAATGCTTGAAATTATCAATACTATTGGTAGTCATGTAAGAATAATCATCCAAATATTTAATTAATATTTTGTCTGACTTTGGCAAATGAATAATAGAATTGAACACAAGATTTGCCGGATATATTATAACATCATTTTGATTGTAAATATTTTGACTATAGACAAACTCTCCATCGTCATAAAAGAGTCGCATATTGTCTGAGCTTAATTTGAAATTATAAAAGTCTGAAGATTTAGAACCAATAGGATTTAATTTAATTGTCTGAAAAATACGTTTAGTAACAAAATCATAAACAATAAACTCGTTAGGATTATTCGGGCTTGGCAATAGTAATCGATCATCCATATTGACAAATTCAAAAAAATACTTACGATAGTTAAATTGCTCAGTATAGTTTAGTTTTTGTTTATACGAAAGTGGACTTATCTTGTCTATATATGGGACAAGATCAATGCTTTCATTATTAGTAGTTTCATTATAATTTAATATGGCAACACGATTGCAGCTGGGAGCAAATTTGATAAAATCAAAATTATTGAAGTACAAATTCATAGACAACTTTTTGATATTGCCATCAATTTCATACACTCTAAGCAAGCTTTCTTTTGAGTTGTATGTAGCAACATATTTGCCGTCCGGACTGAATGCAATTCGGCATTGTGCATCTTCAGGAGCTTTATATCTTCTGAATTCAGAATCTGTTTTCCGATCATAGAGAATCGAGTAGTTTCTATCTGTAGTCATAGTGTAATATTTAGAATCGCTTGTAAAAGCAAACTCCTTAATATAATCAGCATCTATTACAATTTTCTTGATCCTTTCATAAGATTTAGTACTGAAAATATTAATGATATTAGGATGTTCGATCAGATATACTTCGCTTCCATCAGGAGTAAATACCATTTCTTTGATATATTGCTTAGATTTAATATCTAATTTTTTAATAAAAGTAGCTTTTTGAGCATCCCAGACTAAAACTTCGCCATTTGTAGCAGCAGTAATAAAAATGCGATTGTCAGGGCTTTGGGCAAAGGATGTAATTTGGAATGCTTGGTCATGAGTATAAATTTCAGAATATGGAAGGTTTTCGGGTTTTATCACCATCTGTGCACGTAATAAAAATTCTTTAGAATTTATATTTGGCAAATTTCTAAGATCTACTCTGCGCCCTACATGGTTTTTGTTGAGAATATTCCATGTAATTCCGTTATCATAGCTATAGTCTATCCTTATTGTATCGCTTTCCAAAACACCTTGCAGAAAGGCATAGTTTTCTTTGTAATTATATAATATGTCATTTGTTTTTGGACTGGTAAATATTACTGTGCTTAATTTGGGATCAATTCCTTTTTGGGATTGTGCCCTGACATACACATTGGGCATATTGCATGATTTAGATTGGAAATTTAGTTTAGAAAAATGGTAATTACTATCTTGAAAAGCTAAGTGTGAAACTGTAATGTTTATCGATTCTCCATTTTTTAGTGAGAATTTTTGTGGATACACTGAAAATGTATTGTTGGGAATACTAATATTATCTACATCAATATTTGAATTGACTGCAGTAAGCTTAATTGTACGCTTAGCTTCAATTCCGCTTGTATATACTCCAAAATCGATCGAAGAATCAGATGCCAGTAAATGAACTAAATTGTTAAGTTCGAAATTTTTAATAAAACTAACGTTTTTATTAATTTTTATATTACTAACATTAAAAGTCTGAGGATTGCTGCAGTTTGGAGTCATTTCCCAAGATATTTCGGGTAGTTCATGATTATTAGCAATATTTGCAATTTCAAATAATACTGATTCAACTTTTTCTTCATTATCAATATTTTCGTAAAATTTGCCATTATTTTCTAAGGCATATTTTTGCAATCTTTCGTTTATTCTGCATGAAATTCCAATCACATATAATTTGATTTTTTTTGATACTAAATCTGTTGCAAATGTACTGTCGAGCTCCAAAACTCTGTCGTTATTTACAAAATATATCAAAATATTTTGTTGCTTATCGAAACCAAAAAACTTGAAAGATTCATAAGCCAGTACTTTAAAAGGATTAGATAGGGAATAATTAGTTGAATAATTCAATTTATTAATCTGCTTTAAAGCAAATTCCTTTGAATCGCTTAGGTCCGATAAAATAACAAAGTTATCAAAATACGCATTTAAAGATGTTTTATAATTTGGTTTTTGCAATACATCTATCCAAAATTTTGCAGCATACTTTGCCAAAGACAAATCATTTCTATCAGTTTTATTAATATCAAAATAGAAATATGAATTAAGTGGAGAATTATAATAATAATTTGAATACTTGAAACTTCTAATCACTGATTGATTGTTGTTGGATATGATTCGAAAATCTTCCGGATAGTATGCCTCTTCAATTTTATTATTTTGATAAATAAAAAAATTAGCTTTAATAATTGGGAAATTAGAATTATCAAAATTAAATACTCTCAAGTTTTGAGCTGAAGCAATAATAGCAGATAAGATGAATAAAGGAAAAAATAGAGTTTTCATTGAACCCTCATTAGTTTATTTATAAAGAACATCTTAAAAAAAAAGATAACTATTATAAAACCATACACTCGAAAAGCTAAATAATCCACACAAGGTGAATCTAATTTCTTTTTTTATTTATTATATTTACAATTCTCCCACAAATATAAGTAACAGATAAATAGGAAAAAAGTATCAAATTAATATATTTCGATTATTGGTTTAATAAATTAGATATTTTAGCTCTGGAAATTCATGAATAGTTCAAAAATGGATATAAAATTATATAAAATTAACAAAGATTAATGCAATATTTATCAATGTCTTATTGTATTAGCTAAAAAATAGTATTAATTTATACTTAATAATTAAACTAATGTTTTATAAAAAGAGTATGGAGTAGTAATGCGCAAATTTTTACTGATTTTGTGTGCTTTATTTATTTCGATGAACTCAGCTTGGGCAGCCTACGAATCGTTTGTTGCTACAAAAGTAGTTCAACCTGATGGCACACAACTTAACATTTATGCATCCGGTGATGAGTTTTATAACTGGTTGCATGATTCGCAAGGATATACAATTATCCAAGACAAAAATAGCGGCTGGTATGTTTATGCCGTAAAATCGGGTGATAATATTGTAGCTGGTACAGAAAAAGCAGGAAAAGTAAATCCTGCCAGCTTAAATCTAGAAAAATGGTTGAAATTATCACCTGAAAGAATTATAGCTTTACGAAATGAGTTGTTTCCAATGCCCGAAAAACCAAGCTTGGGCAAAAATGTAAACAAGACTCAAACATCAAATTTCGGACAATTACAAAATTTAGTAGTATTTATAAGATTTTCAGATCAAACTGAATTTAATGATCCTATAAGTTTATATGACGGACAATTTAATTCCACAAGTAATGCTTCTTTATATTCATATTTAAAAGATGCATCCTATAGCAAGCTTGAAGTAATTTCATCATTCTATCCTACTCCATCTGCATCGATGGTTGTATCATATCAAGATGCAAATCCAAGAGGATACTATAGTCCATATACATCTACAAATACAATTGGATATACTAATGATGGCCAAAGAACAAGCCGTGAGCACACATTATTAGTAAATGCAATCAATGCTGTCAAATCATCAATACCATCAAATATTGATATAGACAATGATAATGATGGATATGTTGATAATGTTTGTTTCTTAGTGGGTGGTACTAATGATGCTTGGGCTTCATTATTATGGCCTCACCGTTGGGTTTTATACTCTCAAAATGTTACTATCAATGGTGCAAGAGTTTGGGATTATAATTTCAATCTTCAATCATGGGCTAAAGGCTCAAGATCTATAAGCGTACTATGCCATGAAATGTCTCATAGCTTGGGCTATCCTGATTTGTATCATTATTCAGGCAATGGTATTCAACCAGTTGGCAGTTGGGATATTATGGAAGCCGATGGCAATCCTCCACAACATCACAGTGCTTATACAAAATTTAAATATGGCAAATGGATTACAAGCATTACAACTATCACAAGTTCAGGTTGGTATTCTTTAAAACCATTGAATACAAATTCTACTAATAATGCTTTTAAAATTCCTTCGCCTTATTCTTCAACAGAATTTTTTGTTGTTGAATATCGTCGCAAAGAAGGGATGTTTGAATCTTCATTGCCTGGCACAGGTTTGTTGGTCTATCGTATAGATCCTTCGGCTGGCGATGGCAATGCAGATGGTCCACCAGACGAAGTATATCTATTCCGTCCTAACGGCACAAAAACTGTTAATGGTAATTTGTCTTTAGCTGCTTTTAGTTCTGATGCAGGACGTACTTTTATTAATGATACTGCCAATCCAAAAACTTTCTTGCAAAATGGCAATCCAGGTGGCTTGAATATCTATAATATTGGTCAAGCAAATGCAAATGAAATTAGATTTTACGTCTCTTTTGCTCCTCCGGTTCCTACTTTAGCACTACCAGCTAATCAATTGACCGGCTTAGATCTTCAACCACAACTTGTTTGGAACAAAACAGTTGGTGCAATTACTTGGGGTGTTCAAATTGCAAAAGATGCCGACTTTACTAATATTGTTTATACTAGTCTTGGACTTACTGAAAATGTATTCAATTTGCCAATTAGTTTAGAAAATGGTACAAAATACTATTGGAGAGCTAATGCTGGTAATAATAAAGAATATAGTGAATGGTCTGCTTATTGGTCATTTACAACCAAGATGAATGTTCCTCAATTGGAATTGCCAGTCAATACTGAGCCACGTACTTCAGTCAATCCGAAATTTGTTTGGGCAAAAGTTAATGGCGCTCAATATTATACTTTAGAAATTGCAAGCGATGGATCTTTCTCGAATGTGATTTTCTCTGCTACAAATATTCTTGATAATTGGTATGAATTAGCTACAAACTTAGACTATTTCAAAGATTATTATTGGAGAGTGAAAGCTCATAATTCTAATGAAGCTACTGATTGGTCTATGATTTATTCATTTACTACTACTGTAGAAAAACCGGTCGTACGCCAACAAACTGCTTCTCACATCATTTGCAAAGGCGAATTGTTACGTATTGATATGATTGCTGACGGTTTGTTCTTAAACTTCCAATGGCTAAAAGATGGAAAAGAAATTCCAGGTGCTAACTTTGCATCTCTTCTATTAGATTCAAGTGGATACGAACGCTCTTCGTCATATAAATGTAGAATAACAAACTACCCTGGCGGAACTGATACAGTTTATTCTTCAACTGTTTATATTTATGTAGCTCAATACGCTGAAATTTTAGAGCAAGCTACTTCGATGACTGCAAAAGTTGGAGAAGCTGCTCACTTTACTTTCAAAGCTCATATTGTTGGTTTAGATTATAGTCACCCTCTTAATGTGCAATGGTATAAAGGCACAACTGCTTTAGTAAATAATGCAAAATTTGCCGGCGTGAATTCTTCATATATGACTATTAAGAATGTAGAAGCAAGCGATTTTGGTAACGATTACTATGCAGTTTTGTGGGGATTCTGTGGCGATACAATACAAACTCCTATGCTTGCTCTGTCAGAATTGGCAGATCCATTGTACGATACTACAAATGTAAACTCATGTATCAATAGTGCAATTGATTTGGACTTAGTGCTTACTCCTCCTCAAAATCATACACTTAGATATGATTGGGAAGTGCCACAAGGTTGCCAATATACTTTGAATACTGAAGGCAATAAATTAATGATAAGCAAGCTTAGAAATGTGGATACTAAATTTACAAGATTCGCATATCTAATGCCTGAAAATACACTCTATCATGTGCTTACTGTTAATAATACTATTAGCGATAAACCAGTGATTGTTAAGGATCTTGATGCAAGTCTCACAGTTAAAAATGGCGAAGCCTTTGAATTGACAGTCGATGCTAGCTCGGATAATAATATGACTTATCAATGGTATTTGAACAATACTGAAATTACAGGCGAAACAGATAAAACATTGAAGATTAATGTTGCTTATAGTGCTTCCGAAGGTAAATACTTCTGTTCAATTAAAAATATATGCGGCGAAACTATCAGTAAAGAATGTGACGTTAAAGTTGTAACTAAGGCAATGACTGGAATCATAGAAAATGAAAATGAAATTGCAATGAATGTAATGCCAAA
>JAUQWR010000362.1 GCA_030835065.1 Candidatus Kapaibacterium sp. | reverse complement strand
AAGATTCCAAAATCTTAATTATTCTTTGATCCCTAATGACACTTTTTCCTTTACCTGTATATGCAGAAGGCCAAGTTGAATGAACCCCCAAAGCCTTTGCAAAAGCGGCTTTTGTTTTAAATACCTCCTTTATAAATTGCTCTAATCGAATTTGTTCTGTATTAACCATAAATTAAATTCTCATTAAATATATTGTATTATATAAAATATTTAAAACTTTTATTTGTTTTATAGAAAAGTTTTATATAATTTTGAATCAAGAAAAAATAATGATATAAAACTTTTAAATAAATGGAGGACAAAATGCCCAAGCCAAATAATATTAAAAATGAGAGCGATAATTCATCTTATACTTTCGCGGTACCAAAGGAATTAAAAGATTCTGCTTTAGAAATACAATCTGCCTATGGTCTTAGAAAATTATCTGATGCCGTTTACAATCTCATACTAGTCGGTCTCAAAGTTTATAAACAAAATCCTGATACATTTATCAAAACATTGCAACAGTAAATATTTACTGTTATTGCCAAACTAAAAAATATTTACTGAATAAGCAAATAATTTTTGTAAAGAAAAAATGCTTTACAAATAATCAATACAAATATAAGCATGAATGCCGAATTTCTATGACGTTGAAGGATTGAAATCTATTAAAAATTATTAAGGAAGCTGAAAATGTCTGATAATATTATAAATACTTTACAAAAAAATGCTGTGAGAGATAAATCTAAATCATTGAATATGAATATTAGATTCAATTCTGTTGAGATTGGAATGATAAATAATCTATTAGATACAACAAATATCAAAAGTCCTACAAGACTTATAAAATCAATGATAAAAACTTATTACGACCAAATAATAAAAAAAGAAACCGCACAAAATTGAAGCATTGCAGCGGTTTCCATATAAAAGTCAGCTCAAATTTAAGGAAAAAAATATGAGTAATCAAGAACAAAATTTAGCCTCTGAAAATGGGAATCTTTTGCCAAGAGCAGTAAGAACCATTATCGAGATTGCTGCAAAAAATGTAGCTTCTTTAGTGCCTCTTCCATTATGGGATGAAGCAACTGAATACTTCGTTGCCGTTTTAGATAATGAATCTAAAAAAAAGTTGAATGATCCGGAACTTCAAGAATTTAGAAGTATGAAGCTTTTGGCAGATATTAAATCTCAAATCCATACTAGACAGACACAAGGTAGATATTTCGTAAGCAAAACCAATTCAGGAGTATTATAATGAATATTGATATAAAAGATATGAAATCACGTAGAGAAGATGCTACAATTATAATGAGATTTTTCCAGAATTATCTTAATTCATTAGCTATCACACAAAGCCAAATGCAATTAATGGATGATTTTAAATGGAATTTCTTAGCTGAATATGATGCAGAAATTTGCCATAAAGAAAATATGGCACAATTAGAAGAAACTAAACAAAGATTTATTGATGCTTAGATACTAAGGAGAATATTATGTCAAATACGATAACAATAAGCTTCCCTCCTGCATTAGAAAGCAAATTGGATTTTATTATAAATAAAATTTCTGATTTAGAAAAACAAATGACTTTACCTCAGATTAAAGAGGATAATAAATTACTCACTAGACTAGAAGCTGCAGAAATGTTGCAAGTAAATTTATCAACTCTTTACAAATGGGTAAAATCAGGCAAAATAGCACAAAAGAAGCTCGGTAAAAAGGTTTATTTCACTCGAGAATCAATCGAAAATGCTTTAATCAATATTGACCTCAGTGATAATAATCAATTTAAAACACGGGCTTTGCATTAACAAATTAAGCACGGTAAAGGTGTTGCAGGTTCGATTCCTGCCCGTGCTACTAATAAGAATGCCCAAGCCTATTTTTCGAGTCTTCGGCGAGGGCATAACATATTATTGTTATACAAATCTAAGGAAATTTAACATGATAAACAAGCTCGAACAATGCGAGATGATTCATGAACAATTGAATAAGGTTATGCTAATGCGTAACTTTATCGAAAATCCTCCAGAAAATGTTTTAGCAAAGTTAGACTGGGCTAAAGAAATCAATAATGAAATGGCTTTCAAAAATTCTGAAATCGCTGAAAATTACTGCGAAAAAGAAGAGATTGAATTAGCAAAACTTTTCAAAACCTCCTATCTAATGGAGTTAGCATGAAACCCATTAAACTCAAATCCAAATCGGATGACAAATCCCGAAGCAATGTACTGAATATTATCATATTCTTAATTGGTATTCTTTTATTATTACTTATAGGTGCTTAAATGGCTTTAAATATCATAAAAACGACTGATGCTATTCAGATAAACCAAGTTAAAATAATGCTCTATGGTCAACCCGGCGTGGGTAAAACTTCATGTGGTTTCACTGCTGATGCTCCATTCTTATTTGACTTCGACAAAGGTGCTCATCGCTCCGATTTTAGAAAGGATTCATTAAGAATCGAATCTTTTTCAGAAGTATCAAATGTGGGTGCAATTGCTGATGACTTGAAACCATATAAAACCATCATTATTGACACTATTGGACAATGTCTTGAATATATTATAGCAGATATGCTTAAATCTGATTCCAAGCTTGGGAGAAAAGATGGTGCTCCAACTATGCAAGGTTATGGTACATTAAAAACTATCTTTAGTAAATGGATCAAACAATTGATGCTTTTAAACAAAGATATTATCATGATATCCCATGATAAAGAAGACAAAGATGGTGATTTTCGTATAGTTAGACCTGATATTACAGGCGGATCTTACAATATTATCACTCGTGAAGCTGATTTTATAGGATATATGTATAAAAAAGATGAATTATCAATCTTGAATTTTAATCCAACTGAAAAATCTATTGGTAAAAATTCAAGTGATTTTAAAGCAATACAAATTCCAGACTTTAAAACTATTCCAGATTTCTTTTCACAGGTAATCACCAAAATGAAGACAAATCTTGGTAATTCTGCAAATGCTCAATTAGAATCAAAGAGATTGATTGAAAGCTATACAGAAAAAATGAATTCATTCAAAAATGCTGATGATTATAATCAAATGCTTCTTGATTGTAGAGCATTATATAATAAAAATATGAAGATTGAAGCACAGCAAATAATGGCATTAATGGAAAAAAATGCAGAAAAGATCAATTGCTATTATCATTCAGAAGAGAAAAAATTCTTTACTAAAGCTCCTGAACCCAAACCCGAACCAGTAATCGAACCGGTAGTTGAGCCAGTAATCGAACCGGCATTGGTAATTAAAGAAGAACCAAAAATTACTGAAGTATTCCCATTTTAGGAAGGAATAATAATGTTAAAAGTATCAGCCACGACAATCGAATTATTTCGACAATACATCAAAGAAGAAAAATTCTTCGGGAATGAATTAATGCCAATAGAAAAATTAATTGCTAATATAAAAGGGGAGAAGGAATCCTCCCCTGAGCAATCAATTGGAGTAGCTTTTCATGAAGTATTAGAAAAACCATTCGAATCTTATGATAGATATGCGAGGAATTGTGGCGGAGAAGAAGGTTTTATGGCTTTAAATGGCAATTGTTTTGAATATGATATAATTGTTCCTGCATATACTATAATCGATTATAACTTCCCTTTTGAAGTAAAATCAGATAAAATATATTATAAAGAGGGCGAATGTATTAAAGTTGTTGCAAAGGCGGATCAATTAGAAGGTCGCTGGGTGAATGAACACAAAACTTGTTTTGGCTCAATATATTTAACTCGTGAAGGTGAATTGACTACAGGTGAATCTTATGATTTTGAAAGATATTATAAATCTTACCAATGGAGATTATATCTAGATATATTTAAAGCCGATAGAGTTCAATACAAAATATTCGAATTAGCAAATGACAAAACAAATAATCATCGATTAAAGCTTTTAGATATTCATACTCCTTCTTTTTTTCCATATCCAGAAATGAGTTCAGATATTCACAATTTATTATCTGAGTTTCTAAGCTTCATCAATAACCAAAATTTAAGAGAATATTTTAAGGATAAAATATAATGCAAATTAATAAAATTGAAATAAAGAATTTCGTAGGTATTGAAGAATTAGTACTTGAACCAGGAAAGATTAATATAATTAAAGGAAAAAACGCTGCCGGCAAGACATCTATCATTAATGCTATAATTACTGCAATTGGTGGAGGACATAATGCTTCATTAATTCGTAATGGATCCAATAAAGCACAAATCGGGATTGATCTTGATAATGGAATGAGTATTAAGAAGACAATTACTCAATCTTCAGCAACCCTAAATGTAAGCAAAGATGGGAAAAAAATCGAAAAAGCTCAAAGTACTTTGAATGAATTATTTAAGATGTTTTCGGTAAATCCACTGGAATTACTTGTAGCTCCCAAAAAATATCGTGCTGAGCTTCTTTTAAGTGCTATACCAATGGATATTGAAGATGAAACAATCAAGAATATCTTCGATAAAGTAAATTTAACTCCTAAATATAACAATTCAGATAATGGTATTGAGATTCTTAATACACTAAAAAAGCAAATCTTTGATGAAAGAACTACAATTAATCGTATTTGGGATATTAAGAAAAAAGGGATAGCCAATATTGAAGCTAGAACTTTTGATTCAATAAATCCTGATACGATTCAGACTGATTATGATATTTTAATTGCTAAAAAATCCGAAATGGAAGAAAAACGAAATTCCTATCTCGAAAAAATTACCAACGATAAAAATAATGCTTTAGAAGAAGCTCTTAGAGACTATGAAGAAAAGAAAATGGCGATTAATAATCAATTTGAAGTACAGAAGGAACAATTAAATAAGAGCTTTGAAATCAATTATACACCAATTCTAGAGCAAATAGCTAATCAAAAAGCTGCTTTGGACAATATGAATGATATTATACTCCAGAAAAAACAATTACAGGAAGATAAAGAAGAAGCATTGAACCTTGAAAAAGATTCAAATAATCTTACTGATGCAATAAATGAAATTGAACAATTAAAAGCTGATCTACAAAATAACCTTCCAATAGCTGGATTAGAGATTATTAATGGAGATATCCTCCTTAATGGAGTTCTATTCGAAAATCTTAATACAGCCGAACAAATGAAGCTTTGTATAGCTATTGCTAAACTTCATAATACTAGCGGATTAATGATTGTAGATGGTATTGAAAGACTTGATTCAGTCAATCAAAATATTCTTATTGAACAGGCTAAAGAAGCTGGCTTACAATTAATCATATCTGAAGTATCAGATGACTCTAATATTACAATTGAAACTATTGAAGAATAGTTAGTTACGCAAAATTAACCGCTCGAGGGACGCCGGGCGGTTCTTTTAAGGGATTGTTATGTTTAATATAGTAATAAGTACAATCGATAGAAGAGCTGATAAGTATTGTTCAGAAAAGAAACTTCCTGAATTGGATACTGTAAGAGTTAT
>JAUQWR010000361.1 GCA_030835065.1 Candidatus Kapaibacterium sp. | reverse complement strand
ACGGGTTGAACATCGTAATGCCCATATATAAGAACAGTCTTTGCATTTTCACCGGCATTCATCCATTCAGCATAAACGATAGGATGACCTTTTGTGGATATTGTTTCAACATGTTCGAATCCAATATTTTTTATATGGTTTGCAAGCCAATCTGCACAATTACTGACATCATTTTTGAAAGCAGGATCGCTGCTAATACTTTTAAATTTAAGGAAGTCGAAGAGCTCGGTCATGTGAATTCCTTTTTGCCCTTCTAAGTAGTTTAAAATATGATTCATCAAATCTCCAAACTTAAAAAATCGAATTATGTCCAATTCAAAAAAGTAAAGTTAAAAAATTTTAAATACATATCAATATGTTAATATTAATATAATCAATTAAAAGTACAAAAAAATCAATTAATTGGCTGGCAAAAAGCCAAGTACCAATCAATAAACTTAAGACGAATGAAAGCAAAATTTGTTAGTTACAATAATTTTTGGCAATTTTGACAATGCTTTTTTGACAAAAAATTGAAAATAATGGAGTTAAATTTTATGCATAAGGATCCTGCAGTTAGATTGCAAGATTATCAAGTTTTCGGAGAATATGGGGATGTAAATCCATCAATTTCCGATGCAGCAACATTTACTTTTTTAAGTACAGAAAAAATGTCGCAAATATTTCAAGAAGAAGTCGAAGGCTGCTTCTTATATTCACGTCATTTGAGTCCATCGACAAATTATTTAGGTCAAGCATTAGCAGCAATGGAAGGTACAGAATGTGCTCAGGTAATGGGCTCGGGTATGGGAGCAATTTCCAGCGCTATGCTTCAATTATGCAAAACTGGTGATGAAGTAATTTCCAGCCGTACTATCTATGGTGGTACTTATGCTTTGTTTAAAAACTTTTTCCCAAAATTAGGAATCAATGTTCACTTTGTGAATATTACTGATTTGGAATCTATCAAAAGTAAAATAAATGATAATACAAGAGTAATTTATTGCGAAACAATAAGCAACCCGCTTTTGGAAATTGCAGATTTGAGAGAAATTCGCAAGATTTGCGACGAAAAAGGAATTAAGCTTGTAGTAGATAATACTTTCAGCCCAATGGTAGTACCAGCTTATAAGCTTGGTGCTCATGTAGTTGTATATTCAATGACAAAATTCATTAATGGCACTAACGATTGTGTTGCAGGAGCAGTATGCGGCGATCATGATTTTATTGCCAGCTTGAGAAATGTTAATGATGGCGCAGCTATGCTTTTGGGTCCTGTTTTGGATAGTTTGAGAGCAGCAAGTATTTTCAAAAATATGCGCACTCTTCATATCAGAATGAAACAACATAGCTCTAATGCAATGTTTATTGCATCTGAATTAGAAAAAATGGGCATTAAAGTGTTCTATCCTGGTTTGCCTTCACATCCTCAGCATGAATTGATCAAAACTATGATCGATCCAGTGTTTGGGTATAGTGGTATGATTACAATTGATTGCAAAACTGCTGAAATGGCAAACAATTTGATGATTAAAATGCAAGAAAAACAAGTTGGCTATTTTGCTGTTAGTTTGGGATTCTATAAGACATTATTTAGCTCACCCGGCAGCTCAACATCTTCAGAAATTCCTAAAGAAGAACAGATCGAAATGGGTATGACCGAAGGTTTAGTTCGCTTCTCAATGGGCTTAGATAATGATATAAATGATACTTTAGACAGAATTAAAGCATGTATGACAGAAATCGGTATGTTATAATCTGTTTGTCTTAAAATAATTATGGGCTGACTCAATAAAATGAATCAGCCCATTTTTATATAAAAAAAAACAAGCTTTAAGGCTTGTTTTTTTGTGGGCTCTACGGGATTCGAACCAGCGACCTCTTCCGTGTCAAGGAAGCGCTCTAGACCAGCTGAGCTAAGAGCCCTCATTCGGGTTACAAAAATAGTGAAAATATTCTAAATAAAAAAAATGAAATTTTTTTATACTATTTTGTATTTTTAAAATTTATATATAAATTGTTAAAATAGAATGCACAAGGGAAAAAAATCGGATTAAAAAATCCGATCGGGTAAAATGAGTCGGTGAAATATAGTTGGAATAGTAACATTTGTTACCTTTTTTATTTTGGGTTTGATTCCAACAATACATTATTGTGGATAATAGTTAGTAGGGAAAAATGGGCATAAATGAACTGAAACTTGAGGCATTTAAACTGCTTGAAAATAATGATTTTGATGGTTTAGCAGAATTAATTAATAATTCTAAGATTCAATCCATTCCTAATGATGTAGATTGTCGAAAATATAATCATAATATCACTAATATTTTAATTAATACAATGCCTGTTCCTGTATTCTTCAAAGATACAGAAGGAAAATATATTAATTG
>JAUQWR010000360.1 GCA_030835065.1 Candidatus Kapaibacterium sp. | reverse complement strand
AAAGGTTATCGCGGTATTGCTCTCGAAACACTTCAAAAATTTGATGCTATGATTTGGAGCGATGCCGAATTAGAAACTAAAGATGCTAAGTATATTGGTATTATTTTGCCACGTTCCGAAACCGCCGATGATCTTCATATTGTGATTAAACTTCGCACTGGTTATAATATTGGTATTAGAGCTGAAAAAGTGACTAATATTACTATTGTTGGTCGTAAAGAAGCGCATTATAAAATTCCTGAAAAAGAATTTCCTTACGAACCTCGCAAGCCAAGAGTTAAATTACTTGGTACAGGTGGTACTATAGCTAGCCGCCTTGATTATCGTACTGGCGCCGTTATTCCGGCTTTCTCACCTGGCGAGCTCTATGGTTCTGTTCCTGAATTGGCTGATTATTGCAATTTAGAAACTGAAAAGCTTTATGGCGTTTTTTCAGAAAACATGGGTCCTGAACAATGGATCGGCACTGCAAGAGCTATTGCAAAAGAAATTGAATTAGGAGTGCAAGGTGTTGTTATCGGGCATGGTACTGACACTATGCACCACACTGCTGCTGCTCTTTCTTTTATGATTCAGAACTCACCAGTTCCTATTGTTATGGTTGGATCTCAACGTTCGTCTGATAGACCTTCGTCTGATGCTGCTCTCAACTTAATACATTCAGTAAAAACCGCTGCAGAAAGCGATATTGCAGAAGTTATGGTCTGTATGTTTGGTCCTACTTCTGATGTTTATGGATTATTGCATCGTGGTACAAGAGTGAGAAAAATGCACTCCAGCTATCGCTCCACTTTTAGAACTCTTGGTGATACTCCGCTTGCTATGGTTGATAGAGAAAAAATCACACCTTTGCGTCAGGATTACAAGAAACGCAGAAAAGACAAAGAATTCAAAATATTACCTTATTTTGATGAAAGAGTTGCAATTGTTTATTATTATCCAAACATGAAACCAGATATCGTGGATTCATTAATTGAAAATGGATATAAAGGCATTGTTATTGCCGGAACAGGATTGGGACACGTCAATAAACCATTATACGCAGCTTTGAAACGAGCTCAGGAAAAGGAAATTGCTGTTTATATGACAGTTCAAACTCTTTGGGGCTATGCTCAAATGTATGTTTACGATACTGGTCGTGACTTAATGGAGCTTGGCGTAATTCCATTAGCTAACATGCTTCCTGAAGTAGCTTACGTTAAGTTAGGCTGGGCTTTGGGTCAATCTCAAGATTTGAATGTTGTCAAAGATATTATGCTTACTCCTTATGCAGGCGAAATTACCGAACGTGAACCAAGTAATGGTTACTTAATTTACCAAGGTGGTGTACCTGAAGTAGAAGAATTTATTTCGAAATATCGCAAGTAATCTTGTATTTCTTTTTTTTTAAGGCTTCATTACTATCTTTTTAAAGATTTTATTGAAGCCTTTAATTTTTTATTATAATTTAAAACTACATTAAAAATAAATACTTCTTCCCACGTCTTAAAATTTGTTATATAATGGGGTTTTAATGGATATTAATAGATTTACAAATTCAAAAATTCATTTTTTATCTAATCGCGCCATACTTGCATTAGCTACTTTATTCATTATTATCATGACCATTGGGTATTTTACTTTAAGAATGGGAATTGATAAATTTATTTATTATGCCAATGAACAAAGAAAATCTGCTCTTAAAGAAAAAGTGAATCTTGCTCTAAGCGCTATCAAACCAATCAGAGAAACACTTAAAAATGAAAAAATTGAAAAAATGTCTGCAGAAATTGAAGCGATTAATATTTTAAATAATCTTATTTATAAAGATGAGTTTGGTCAGAATTATATTTTTATGAATAGAATCGATGGAACTGTATTGGTAAGACCCTTTCGACCGCAAGATGTTGGAAAAAATGTAATAAATATCAGCGACTCCAAAGGTAATAAATACATGAAAACACTTAGTGATAATGCTTTAAAATTTCCTGATGGAGCTTATACTAAATATTACTTTCCAAAGCCTATAACAAAAAATGAAGAAGAAAAATTATCTTATGCTGTTTATATACCTGAATTTAATGCTTATGTTGGTACTGGTACTTATATGAGTACTGCCACAACGATGCAAATTGATTTTATGAAAGAATGGATGTTTGGAGCATTATTATTCGGATTTCTCCTCACTATTCCTATTGGTTTGGCACTTATCATTCTTAGAAAACGTACGCATCAATTAAGAGATGAATTTATAAAGAATATAGATAATACTAAGAAAATTACTAAACAAGAAGAAGATCTCAGGATTACTTTAGATTCAATCGGCGAAGCTGTTATAGCTACCGATGAATATGGTATTATTACTAGATTTAATTATGTTGCTTCTCAAATCACTGCTTTCAGTTCTGAAGAAGCATTAGGCAAACATATTACAAAAATTCTTAATATTTATAGCAAAGATACTGGCGACAATGTTATTTGTCCGGTCGATTTTGTCATTAAAAATTCTGAAAAGCAAATACTTACTGATGATATTATTCTTGTATCAAACTCAGGTGATATATTTAATGTCAATATCAGTTCTGCACCAATTTTAAATATAGAAAATGAATGCATTGGCGCTGTTGTTATTATACGCAATATTACAGAAGAAACACTACTAAAATCTAGCTCTGAACAAAATTCAAATAATTTCCGGATAATATTTGATTCCAGTCCATTTTCGATTACCATTACAAGTGCAATTACAGGTGAGTACTTGCTTGTAAACAAACAATTCGAAAAACATACAGGATTTAAAAAAGAAGAAATTATAGGTAAATCAGTAATCGATATCGGAATGGTAGAAAGAGATGAAAATTATTTCAAAGCTATTAAAGCCTTGGAAGAAGAGAAGAAAATCGATAATGCTTTCTACACTTCAAAAACTAAAGCCGGTGAAATAAGAAGTGGAGTTTATTCCTCTAGAATAATAATATATAATGACCAACCAGCCATACTATCTTTAATTGTCGATCTTACAGAAACATTAAAGCTTCAAGATCAACTTCACCATGCTCAAAAAATGGATGCTATTGGGCAGCTTGCCGGAGGTATTGCTCACGATTTCAAT
>JAUQWR010000036.1 GCA_030835065.1 Candidatus Kapaibacterium sp. | reverse complement strand
TACAAAAATCGAATTAAATAATAATGGTATGTTTTTTGCGTTATTTTAATGTAAAATAATGTTGAGGCTATTATGGGAATGAATCCAACTGTAAAAGAATCAGAAGTATGGATTGATAGAGGTGATGAGTTTGTAAAAAGTCAAACTTATGACAAAGCAATTGAATGTTATAATAAAGCATTGGAAATTAATCCAAAAGCTGCATTTGCCTACTTTAAAAGAGGGCAGGTCTATACAAGCATCAATAAGCATAACGAAGCGCTATCAGATTATAATAGTGCTATTATGTTTAATAATAAGTTCTCGTTTGCCTACTTCAAAAGAGGCTCCACATTATTGGAATTAAGGCAGTTCAAATCGGCAATTGATGATTTCAATACAGCAATAGATCTGAATTCTGAATTCCCGTTTGCATATTATAAACGTGGAATGTGTTATCTGAAATTGAAAGATTTAAACCGTGCAATTGAAGATTTTACGAAAGCAATTGATTTGAATCCAACTTATGCAGAAGCAGTTTTTCATAGAGCTAATGCTTATTTTGAGTTAAAAAACTTTTCGGCAGCAATAGAAGATTTTACTAAATCAATTGGTTTAGATCCTAAAGAAGACAAATCTTATATTTCTCGTGGTGTTGCCTATGGATATCTTCAAAAATATAAAGATGCTATAGAAGACTACTCTCATGCTATTAATCTAAATCCCGAATCGGCAATGGCTTATAACTATCGGGGCGTGATTCATATAAAAATGAAACATTATGAAAAAGCACTCCAAGACTTTAACAAAGTGATAGAATTAAATCCTAATTATCCTGATATTTATATAAATCGCGGAGTAGTTAATTTTTCTCTAAGAAGATTTGAAGATGCTGGTGAGGATTATTCTAAAGCTCTTAAAAATCAACCTAATTCAGCTAGTTTATATTTCAATAGAGCAAATTGCTTTTATAATTCAAAAAAATTCATAGAATCAATACTTGATTTTGACAAATCCATTGAGTTGGAACCAAAACTATTTAATTCATATTTTGGAAGAGGTAACTCAAATTCAGCTCTTGGAAACTTTAAAGAAGCAATAAAAGATTATACAAAAGCTTTGACAATCAATCCAAGGTTTTATCAAGCATACATAGGTCGTGGTAATGCTTTCATGAAATTAAGATACTACAAAAAAGCTCAAGAAGATTTCACATTAGCCATTGAAATTAAACCTGATAATCCACAAGGATTTATGAATAGGGGAATGGCATTTAGAGAAGATAAGAGAAATAGCGATGCTGCTCGTGATTTTAATGAGTTTCTACGGCTTAGCAAAGGGCACAATGTGATGGCTGCAAATCAAGTAAGGGCTTGGCTTAAGAAAAATGATTTACCTGTTGAGGCTTAGATGTGTGGTAGCTTTGCATTATCAGCTAAAACAAAAAATGTTGAAAAATTAGTTAAAGGTTTGAAAATTGAAAATGATATTCAAACCAATAATAAATTTGTACCCGGTAATTATATTCCAAGTGTTTTGAATGTAGATTCATCGGTTCTTGTATATTCTAAATGGGGATTAATTCCTTCTTGGTCTAAAGATTCTAAATCAGCACTCAAAATGTTTAATGCCAGAGCAGAAACTCTTAGTGAAAAACCTTCATTTAGAAATCTTATTAAGAAAAGAAGATGTTTGATTTTTGCCGATGGATTTTATGAATGGCAAGCTAATCCTAATTCAAAATATAAAATTGCATATTTTTTTAAACTTCAATCTGGTGAACCTTTCACATTTGCTGGGCTTTGGGATTTATGGAATGATATACAATTAAATACAAAAGTATTGAGCTCTACAATAATCACAACTATGCCTACAGAACAAGTTGCCGAAATTCATGACAGAATGCCATTAATCATCCCAGAAGAACTGAGAGAAAAATGGCTTTCAGCCGATGAATTTGATAATAATGATATTGAATTGCTTACAA
>JAUQWR010000359.1 GCA_030835065.1 Candidatus Kapaibacterium sp. | reverse complement strand
CAGTTTCTATTGGTTCATAATTTGAACTTTTGCCTAAAGGTAAAGTAATAATAAAAGTAGAGCCATCACCTATTGCAGATTCAACTCTTATACTTCCGGCATTTTTGTTTACAAACTCTTTAACCAGCATCAGCCCCAATCCGGTTCCTTTTTCGTTAGAAGTGCCCAGAGTAGTCTTCCCTGATGAGAACAATCTATCGACTATATCCTTGCTCATACCGATACCATTATCAATCACTTTGATTTCTACTACACTATCGATTGATTTTGCATCAATAATAATCTCTCCACATGCAGGAGTAAATTTTATAGAATTGGTCAATAAATTTCGAATTACTGTATTAATCATATTCTTATCGGCATAAATACCAATATTAGAATTAACTTTATCTGTAATTTTAATCCTTTTCTTTGAAGCACTAAATTTGACTAAATTAATTACTTCGCTGCATAGTTCTTTTAAATTGAAATCATCGGGATTATAACTTATCGATTGCTTTTGACTTTGAGCCCAGCCAAGCAGATTTTCTACCAATAGGCTCAATTGCTTTGCAGATTCATTTAATTCATCTACATTATACTTAGCTTTATTCAAGTCCTGATGTTCTATCGAATCAAATAATTGAAGTGTAACTCCACTAATATGACTTAATGGATTTTTAATATCATGCGAAATAATAGAGAATAGTTTATCTTTGGAATTATTAGCAATAGTCAATTCCTCATTTAAGTGGCTCAATACTTCCTGATTTCTAGTAATTTCAATATTTTTTTGAGTCAATTCTTCATTGAGTAACTCAAGCTCATGATTTGCTTCTTCAATTTTAACATTTTTTTCGTTTAATATTTTATTCAACTTGCTTTTATCTCTATATCTAAGATATATCATAATAGCAGCTAAAACAATCAAAGCACTAAGAATTATCAAAAACCATTGAGTTTTGCTCTGAATTTCATTTTTAATCTCAAGTTTTTTAATTTCTGCTTCTTTATCTTCAATTTCCTTTCTAATTTCAAATCGAGTACGCATTTGAGCAATTTGATTAGAAATTGTTTCATTCATTGCAGAATCCTGGCACTTATGCGAAAGCACAATATATTTATGAGCTTCTTTGAAATTAGCAGCATTTTCTTTAATAATTGACTTATATTTATATGAATTAGACAGCTCCATAAGAGCACCTAATGAATTTGCTAATTGAATTGCACTATCTAGCATATTTTCAGCTTCAGCAAATCTTTGCAGTTTTATCAACAATTCTGCATTATGATTATATGAACTAAGAGTATAAATCTTATCGCCTAGCATTTTATTTATTTCTAGTGCCTGCTCATAGTTTTGCAATGCTGCAGAGTAATTGCCCTGATTACTATAAATCCGACCAATACAATTTAAATTTATAGCTATACCTTTTTTATTTGCTAGTTCTTGATTGAGATTTAATGACTTTTCATAATAATTCAATGCTTTTGAATAATCTTTTTGAGCTTCATACACTTCACCCAAATTATTCAAATTTATGGCTATACCAAGCTTGTTACTTTTAGAATTTTCAATATTTATAGCTTTTTCGAAATATTCGATGGCTTTGTCGTAATCTTTATTGAATGCATTAATATTGCCAATACTATTAAGGGCGACTGCAATATTTTTTTTATCGTGTGCAGCTTCTGCTTTGTTTAGAGCCAAAAGATGATAATGCAAAGCAGTCGAGTTGTCGTCGAGCCTTCGATATACTACACCAATATTATTCAAAAAAGCCGATTCCAGAATATGCCCGGAATTTTCTACAAATTTATAGCCTTCGAACAACAAGCTGAGTGCCTGCTTAAACTCGCTTACGTTTCTGCAAGCAATGCCTGCGTTCAAATATCCGGATGCAATCAGGTGATTATTATTAATTGATTTTGCTTTTTGAATACCTTGCATATAAGTCTGAATCGCTTCCTGATGGTTTTTGGCTTTTCGAGACAAACTATCTGCTTTATTGTAAATATTTTCGACATACAATGAATCATTGCTACCAAAGAGAAAACTTACGGCAGTTAAAAAAAATCCTATATATCCCAAAATTTTCATATTAAAAATTAATTGATTTTTTAGTTGTACAAAATCAACATAATAATAATTACTTAATATAAAAAAAATTACAAAAAAAAGCTGCTAAAAAAGCAGCTTTTCAAAAAATTTATTCTTTTATTCTTAGTTGAATTCCTAATTCAGCTAATTGTTTGTCGTCCACAGAGGAAGGCGAACCATCCATCAAAGACAGACCAGAAGTAGTTTTAGGGAATGCAATGACGTCGCGTATATTATTTGTTCCAGCCAAAGTCATAACCACTCTATCCAGCCCTAAAGCAATACCACCATGAGGCGGAGCACCAAACTTCAAAGCTTTTAGTAGATAGCCGAATTTTTCTTCAGCATCTTCGCTAGTGAATCCAATCAAATTAAACATTTTTTGTTGTACTTCATTATCATGAATTCTAATACTGCCGCCACCAAGCTCAGCACCATTGACCACCAAATCGTAAGCCTTAGCTCTAACTTTGGATGGATCGCTATCCATATAATGCAAGTCTTCGTCGTTTGGCGAAGTAAATGGATGGTGCATAGCAATATATCTATTTTCTTCTTCATCAAATTCATAAAGTGGGAAATCAACTACCCAATGGAAGCTAAATTTATCCTTAACTTCTTCCAAAATTCCGGTTTGACGTGCAATTTCTAATCTCAAAGCACCCAAAATTGTATAGCATTTATATTTAGCATCAGATACAATCAAGATTAAATCATTATCTTCAACTTTTGCAGCAGATTTGATAGCTTCGATATGCTTTTCGCTAAGGAATTTTGCAATTGGAGAATTCACTTCATTACCATTAAATTTCATCCAAGCTAATCCTTTTGCGCCATATTTTTTAGCATGATCAGTGAGTCCATCTAATTGCTTACGCGAAAATCCGGCACAATTTTTTGCATTAATTAAAGCAATAGTACCATTAGTTTCTAATGTATCATTAAACACCTTAAATTCAGTATCTCTCACGCAATCGGTAATTGTTTCTATTTCGATACCAAATCTCAAATCAGGCTTATCGCTTCCGTATTTCTGCATAGCAGTTTCATAAGGCATACGCATGAAAGGAGTTTCAACATCCATATCCAAAACTTCTTTCCATAATGTTTTAATAAAGCCTTCGGTCAAGCCCAAAATATCATCTTGATCTACAAAAGACATTTCCACGTCTATCTGAGTAAATTCAGGCTGGCGATCGCTTCTAAGATCTTCATCTCTAAAACATTTCACAATTTGTACATATTTATC
>JAUQWR010000358.1 GCA_030835065.1 Candidatus Kapaibacterium sp. | reverse complement strand
ATGAAGCGTTCAACAAAGCTATTGAAGAAAATAAACCAGTATTTTTATCAATTGGTTATTCAACTTGCCATTGGTGTCATGTTATGGCAAAAGAATCATTCATTGACTTAGATGTAGCTGAAATACTTAACAAAGATTTTGTTGCAATTAAACTTGATAGAGAAGAAAGACCTGATATTGACAATATATACATGACTGTATGCAACGCAATGAACGGATTCGGAGGATGGCCACTTACAATCATAATGACTCCTGAGAAGAAACCTTTTTTCGCTGCTACTTATTTGCCTAAAAATACTATTAGAAATAGAATTGGACTTATTGATCTTCTAAAAAATATTGTTGATATTTGGATTAATCAAAATAATGATATACTTGATACTGCAGATTCAATTACAGAAAAACTTCAACTTATAACAAGTAATAAAAATTCTGAGCCAATAAATTCAGAGTTATTACAAAAAGCCTTATATTTTTACGAGAATGAATTTGATCGTTTTTTTGGAGGATTTGGTTCTGCTCCAAAATTTCCTATGCCCCACAATTTTATGTTTTTATTAAATTATTACACTAAATATAATATTGATATCGCCAAGGAAATGGTGGCTTTTACTCTCGAAAAAATGGCTTTATCAGGTATAAATGACTGTATTGGCGGAGGTTTTCACAGATATTCTACCGACAACAAATGGCATCTTCCTCATTTCGAAAAAATGCTTTATGATCAAGCGTTTCTTATCAAAGCATATTCTTTGGCATATAAGATAACCGAAAATCCATTATTTAGTGATACAATTCAATCCATTGTCAATTATGTAAATTGCAAACTATTATCACCAGATGGTCAATTCTTCTCGGCTGAAGATGCTGATAGCGATGGAGAAGAAGGTAAATTCTATACTTTTGAGTATTTTGAGTTGCAAAATTTATTGAAGAATGATTTTGAATATGCAAGAGATATTTTCAATATTCTTCCTAATGGCAATTTTATTGATGAATATAGCAAAACTGAATCAGGTAAAAACATTCTTTCTCTAATTAATGCAAAGAATTTTGATTCTGAAAAGTTCGAAAGTATTAGACAAAAAATATATGATTACAGACAATTAAGAAAAGCTCCAAGTTTAGATGATAAGATTCTAACAGATTGGAATGCTATGATGATTTCTGCACTTGCTTATTCTGGAAAAATTTTGAACAAAACAGATTATTTGAATAAAGCGATTTCATCAATGGATATTCTTCTGGAAAATGTATTCAAAGATTCAATATTATTCCATAGACAAAGGCAAGG